>VBAU01000268.1 GCA_005883855.1 Bacteroidota bacterium | reverse complement strand
ATAATGTTAACCAGTTCATCGTTTCCCTCCATCGCCTGTTTAAATTTTTTTGCGAGTTTAGATGCATTGCCGGGTTTGCAAACAAAGATGTCGTGAACAATAATCATAACAAAAATTTTTACTAAGCTAGCATCTTTTACAGACTGTTAGTAACGGAAGGCCTCTTTTATTTTCAAAAGGAATTGATCTTTTTTCCTCCGACTCACTTCAATTTCAGCATCGTCGCTCATGATGACCATTCCCCCCTCACCTCGTTGGTATTCTTTTACGTGATGGAGGTTGATGAGAAACGATTTATGGATGCGGAGAAAGGATGTATCCTTTAATAAATTTTCATAATCAAGCAATGGTTTGGAAACGATCACCGTTTTATTTTTATCAAGATGAAATACGGTGTAGCTGCGTTCCGCTTCACAATAAATGATTTCGTCAAGTTTTAATACAATGAACCCTTTCAGCGTCGGCAGGCACAGACGCATCTCCGAAGGGTTACCCGTTTTGCTAAGGTTATGAAGCAACACTTCAGTCATTCCTTCTTTCTTTCCCGCCTCCAACCTGTTTTCAACGCGCTGTACTGCTTCGATTAACCGGTCTTCATCTACAGGCTTCAATAAATAATCCGCGGCACTGTATTGAAGAGCTTGCAACATGTATTCGTTATGTGCGGTCACAAATATGATTTCAAAACTTTTGGCAGGCAGTTCGGTAAGGAGCTCCAGCCCGCTTTTTCCGGGCATCTGTATATCCAGAAACACAACATCGGGTTGCAATTCCTTGATCTGATGTTTTGCGGCTATGGCGTTGGAGCATGTAGCTGTCACCTCCACATTGGGACAATGCAACTCAAGCATTTTTTTCAAAGTCCGGATGCCATCCGGTTCGTCGTCGACTAAAATCGCTTTCATAACCATTTTTATGTGTTTATTATATTAAACTGCAAGGTAACCCGTGTACCCTTCTTGTTTTTCTCTACATCCTTCAAGTCAACTATTTCAAGGGCACAGTTCGTGTCATATTTCTCATTCATGATCTTAATTCGCTTCTTTAAATTCTCCAAACCAAGGGAATGATGAATTGCCCCATTCATTTGCTTCAGTTTCTCTGATTCGCGGATGCCAATTCCATTGTCTTCGATAAGGCATGTGATCATGTTGTCACATTGGGTAAACCTGATGATGATTCTTTTCTCGTGCCTGGCCGGCAGCAATCCGTGCCAAATTGCATTTTCAACAAGAGGTTGTATCATCAGTGATGGGAAAATTGTCTCGCCGGCATCTATATTTGGGCCGGTAAAAATGGTATAACTGAAAGAATCATCAAATCTCAGCTGTTCCATCTCAAGATAAGCCTTGAGATATTCGATGTTTTCATCGAGCGTTACAAAAATATCTTTTGAATGATTCAGCGTCATGCGAATCATCAAAGCAAATTTGCTGAGGTATCTCGACGCCTTTTCACTATCGCCATCGAGGATCATTCTTTTGATGCTATTTAGCGCATTGAAAACAAAATGTGGGTTCATTTGTGCCTGCAATGCAGAAAGCCGTGCTTCGGCCAGTTGTTCATTGATGTTTGCCAGTTCTTCTCGCTTGACTTCGAGTGACTGTTCCGACTCTATTTGCTTCAATTTATTGCTGATGAGCGTTCCGATAGTAGTCAGTATTTTTACATCTCTCTCGCTAAAATAATTTGGAAGGTGATGCTCCGAATCAAGTATACCTAATAATTCGTCATTATGAATGATCGGAACACAGATTTCACTCAGGCGAAATGCATCATCTACCCGGTAACGACTGTCCCTTCTTGTATCCGTCACAATCACGGGCTGGCGGGTTTGAACCGCATGTCCAACAAGACCCTCTCCAGGCACGACTTCAAAGATCTGCTCTGAAATCAATTCAGGCTTTCCTTTCGGTCCATACGCCGCCTTTTGAACCATTTTCGTTTTATCTTTATTCCACATATAAATAATGCAGTCGACGTAGTTCATTCGGCCAATCAGGTTGGCAGCAACATCCCACAAAACCTCATCTTCTGTTTTTTTGTTGGCCAGTGAAGAAGAAAAATAATTCGTGATCTGCTCAAGTTCAAACTGGTTTTTATAATCATCCGCTTTTAATTTCTCAATATGTGTTTTCTCCATCTCTTTCTTCCTGGCCACATTTGTTCGCCACCTTATGAAGAAATACAAGCATACCAATACAAGGAGACTTATTAGAATGATGAACCAATCAGTTTTCCAAAATGGAGGCAACACGACAACACTCATTTCTTTTATCTGTTCAGGCCACTGGTTATTGAGAGAAAAGACCTTCACCTGGATCCTGTGAAGTCCTGGTGACAGACCCGAAACACTGAATAAAGGTTGATCCCCGAGCTGTTGCCACGGTACAGCAGCCTTGTCGCTCAAGATGCGATAAGCAAATCCCTGGCTGTTAAGGTCGGTGAAATCAATACTGCCAATTGTAATTCTCGCGTCGTTGTTCCGCCATGAAGTGGTGATTCGCCCCTCCGGTAGAAAATTATCTTTTTCTCCGAACGCGAGATTTTCAACAAATAGTTTTGGCGGCTTTTTCTTTTGCAGTATTTCAAAAGGATTAAATCTTGCAATCACACTTGAAAAACCCAAATACAATTGCTGCGCCGCGCTGTCGTAATAAAATTTAGCACCGGTCACAATTGGCATATCCGGGAAGCCATCTTCTTTTCCAAAACGAACAATGTTAAATGTTCGAAGATCCATACACGCGACATTTGAGTTGCCGGCCATCCAAAGCCGATCTCCAATGAGGATCAAAGCTGTGATATTATTTGCAGGCAATCCATCTTCACGCGTGAAATGCCGAAAGCTCCGTTTCTCGATATTGTAGCAGGTCAGCCCATTATTATAAACGCCGAACCATAGGTTATTTTGATTATCGGCCAACATGGGACCAATGGAAATTTGCGGCATTTTTATGTACGGAAAAGAGTCAATCAATCTGTCCGCCTTTCCCAACGACATATTATATCGGCACAATCCCTGGCCGGCCAACCAAATATTACCTTCTGCGTCCTCGGCAAAAGAATTCGTTCTCAGAATTCTCGTGTGCAGTTCTCCCGGTTGTAAACGGAATTGACCAACATGTGGATCATAACAATAAACCTGTTCACAGCTCGTCCAAATATTGCCGGCCCTGGTTTTAAAAAAACTATTTGTCCAGTCCCCATCCTCCCATTTCTCGGGAACGATTTGAGTGAAATGGTGAGTAGCAATATTGAATCGGTACATCGGGCCTCCCGTGCCCAATAACAAAGACGTATTGTCCAACGCCATAAGACAGTTGACAAATGCTGAAGATGGCTGTGAATTTTCGTAAGTAAATAGTTTATTAAATTGAAATGTCCGCCTGTCGAAGAGCAGCAATCCACTAACGCCGTACGTCGCTACGTAAATATTTTCGCCTATGATCTTAATGTCGTTCACCCGAGCGTTTGGAGCTGAGTCCGTGATAAAAGTTGGGAGGGAAGTTACCTGCACCTGTGAACGAGTAGGATCCTGGTGGAACAATCCATTGTTGGTTGCTACCCACACAGTGTTGTCTTTATCTTTTAGAATGTCATAACACAAGTAGAAAGTAAAATATATTCTCGGATTAAGCTCAACTGATCCTGTTTCGAGGGAAAAACGCATTTTGTAAAATCCCGCGAACTGCCCGGTAATGTACAGCGTGGTGTCATCGATAGCGATCAGTTTCGAACGGTAGTGAAATTCATCCGCAAGTCGCTTAAATGGAAGGATTGAATTGACCTTCCGATTTTTCACTAGGTCAACATACACAAGTGTGTCACGATCTGATTTTAGGATAAATAAACATCCCGGTCTTGGCTGAAAAAATGAATAGAATGCGTGAGGATAGTTCAAAAAATCTGCCATCACCGGCGAATCCGCCGCTGTCATTTTCCTCAACTCTTTTTTCGTTTTATCATACAGATAAAGCCCATCGGCGCCAATAATAATCAGCCTGTTCTTATCAAACTCATAAAGATCACGACCGAAAGTATTTCCAAAGTAAAAGTGCGTAAACGGAACCTCGGCTTCTTTGTAATAATCAAACCGAAACACAAGCCGGTGATTCTTATCATAATGATAGAAACCTGATCGCGTAACGAGAAAGACATTTCCTTCGCTATCTCCTTTTGCAGTCATCACAGTATTAAACTTCCACTGGTATCGCTTATCATGGTACGGGATAAAAATATTGGAAGCGGTGTTGGTACGCGTGTCGACAATATGTAATCCAGACGTAAAAATGGCCAGGCGGTGATCGTCCAGCCAGGTCATTCCCGCCATGTCTTCTGCGGCCAGGGAAAGACTATCGCTGTTGCTATGGAACTGAACAAATCGAGTCCCATTAAACCTGTTAAGGCCCGAAAAAGTAGCCGCCCAGATGTAACCAATTGAGTCTTGCTCAATGGCTGTTACCGTGTTATGGCTCATTCCCTCAGCAGTGGTATATCGAACAAAATTATTTTCAGAAAAGCCTTGCCCGGCCAGGCGACTTGCCAGGAGCACCGTCAATAATACATTCCAGGTCCTTTGTTGCATCATGTGTTGTACGGTCAGTTTCTTTATTTAAAGGTAAACACTTGTTCGGCAAAAAATTTCAAGGTGTCGTACCATGCAAACGGGTGTTCGCCGATGGGAGAACCGGTTTATCCTTTTGAATGGTTGCGGATGCAATTAGAAAGAAGTGAACGTAGAAATATTTTTTTAAGCCGTTTCCGGTAGGAAAAAATAAGCCGCCGCATGGAAAAGGGCAAAGTAATGCCGAGACTAAGGTTATTATCATTGTACAACGGGAAATTATTCACAACGGGAGGCTCATCGAAACTACTAACCATTAAAACCCTCGATCTATGCAAGCGAAATTTCATTGGAAGGTAAATTCCTACACGCAAGTGTGCCAGATGCGATAAACGCTCAGAATGCAAAAAACAGCAATCACTATTCCTGTGTTCATGGCAGTTCTATCATTGACAGCCTGTGAACAGAAAGAGGAAGAATACCAAATTTCTCCCGTTGGATACTGGCGTGGTACCGTATCTGGCTCTCAAACAGCAATACTCAA
>VBAU01000267.1 GCA_005883855.1 Bacteroidota bacterium | reverse complement strand
TTGAGTTTCTATTTTTTACCGACTTTAATCGCTATTTAATAGGAGCTTCTTCCGAGATCAGTTTCTCAGCTTTCAGCTCTGCCCAGAAGTCCCCTGGAATTTTTACTTTCAAGGATTCCACATCTTCGGTTATTTGTTGCGCTGTTCTTGCTCCGCAAAGTATCGCAGCAGCTACATCGGGCATAGCTGAAAATTGCAAGGCAGCCGTTCTTAAATCTACTTGATGGGCGTTGGCGATAGCGGTCAATCGATTTCTTTTTGCAATAAATTCTGCAGGCATTTCGTGGGCGTAATTATATCGATTACTTCCGGAGATAAAGCCAGCATTCAATGCAGAGCCCATTACAAGCGTGATATTTTTTTTTCTTACCTCCGGAAAAACATTTTTTAATGCATAGTCATGATCAATTAATGAATATTGCGAGGCCAACAAAAAAATATCGGGATCGGCCACTTCCATTGTGGCCAATATGGGTTCAGGTCTGTTCACACCAAGTCCCCAGGCTTTGATCAAACCTTCTTTGCGCATTTGGGTAAGTTCAGGAAAAGCACCTTGCTTAGCTATCTCAAAATGTTCCAACCATTTTCCGTCAAGATATTTATTGTAGGGTGACAAGTCGTGAACAAAAACTATATCGAGGCTATCTATACCGAGTCGTTGAAGGCTGTCTTCGATGGAACGGCGCACCCCGGCGGCTGAGTAATCAAATTCAACCATATTAGGTGAACCGGCCAATGGAAAAAGATCTGATCTAATGGCTTTTTTTGATGCTTTCAGCAGCTTACCTACTTTAGATGATATGACATACGCTGACCTGGTTTGATTGTGCAGGAATTGTCCAAAGCGGCGTTCTGCCAAACCTAAACCATACCAGGGGGAAACATCGTAATAACGCACGCCGGCATTCCAGGCAGTTTCTAATGTTTGTTGCGCTTCCGTGTCTGTAACGGCAGTAAATTCATTGCCAATTGGCACACCACCAAGACCAAAATTATGAGGAAGTTGATAATGGCCGAAAGTTGTTGATGATGCCTTTTCCTGTTTCATAATATTGAGTTTTTATACTCATGATTTTTTGAGATCAGAAACTGTTTTATCAAGGAATCTGATAATGCTTATAGCATCATCCTCCGCAAACCCCATTTGAGATGCAGATTGGTATGAGGCAAGTAAAGGGCTGAATAAAGGAAACCTCATCCCTTCCTTTTGAACAAGTCTAAGGTCCTTGGTTATATGTTTAAGTGCAAAGGCCGGTGAAAAATCATTACTTAAAATAGTTTGTGATTTTTGCCGCGTGACACCGCTTCCCAACGGACTTTCATTTATCAGGTTGAGTATAGCTTGTTTATCAACATGCTCCTGTTGTGCAAACAATACCGTTTCAGCAAGCCCCTGGAATGTGAGCGCCAAAAAGTAATTTAGACAGAGTTTGGCCGCACTTGCTATTCCCACCTCGCCCATAAGAAAACTGGTTTTTCCAAGGGTTTCAAATATTGGCAGTGCCTTTTGGTAATCTTCAATGGCACCCCCCGCCATAATAATCAGTTGTCCCTCTTCGACCAATTTTCCACTGCCACTTACTTTGGCTTCCAAAAAACGAACACCCTTACCGTTGCAATCCTTTGCCAGTTTCTTTGAAATTTTCGTACTTACAGTACTCATATCGATCATAAGCGTACCGGGTGATGGATCGGACAATAAGCCATCACCGCTATTATAAACCTGTTCTACAGCTTCATCATCTGTTATCATTGTTACCACCACATTGCTCACTTGTGATAAATGCTGAAGACTTTCGGCAGAAGAGGCTCCAAGTTTGATCAATTCTTTCTCTTTGTCCCTTGTTCGGTTATATATAGAAACCGAAAATCCTTTTTTCAGTAAATTCCTGGCCATTGGCATTCCCATAGTACCCAGGCCTGCCCATCCAATTTTTAACGGAGTCATTGTTTCATAATTTATTTGTTCACCTGTTTTATCCTTCGCTAATTTTCATCTGGCGAAAGCATCGCTCTTCTTGAAATTGTATTCAGTTTGATAATAAAGTTTAGCAAATCCTGGTTAATTGATTTAATGGCGGATTGAAGTTCACTAAGCATAATGATCCTTAGATTAAGATTGTCTTCATTGTATATTCCTCCTTCTCTAAACAACAATTTCTCCAAACTACTGTCAATAACATTGTTCAATTCAAATTTCATCCATCGCATCCTGACGACTTGTACTTTTGAAAATTGCCGGGTATTGCTCAATTTGGGTTCATTTAACGCATACCATACACCTGGAGGATAAATGTCTGATTTTTCTGGCCCGAACCAAATATCTTCCAGCAGATTTCTGACATGTACCAGTTTTAGTTTTTTCCCATGGGGATTCAAGGTTAATACGCCTAATCCTGCTGAAATTACACCACTGCTGATCACGATTATATTTTGGGGAGTTTGCTTTGTCACTATAACAGGTGCAATTGTAGATACAGCTGCCGCCAGTATAGCTCCTACAGTCAGCTTTGTGTTTCTTTTTTTGTTTATGTTTTCGAGGTAAGAAGAAAGCTGTTTCAATCTTCCCGCTTCGCAATCCAATTCAGCAGAAATAGCATCTATTTCTGTTCGGAAGAACAGCAAGGATCGATGGATTTGTTCATTAATCCTAAAATAAACTAATTGCCCGCGCATTGTAGAATCCATGGAGGAACCAAGCATGTTCCGGATAAATGAAAGAGTACCTGTTGCATTGGCCATTAACATATCCTGCTGTGATAGAATACCACCTAAAGTATCATTTCTTAATAGCGAGTCAGTATCCCAATATGAAAAGGATGACGTGTCATAGTTGTATGGTGTTGCAGGCGTACAAAAGTCATTCATTAATTTTAATTTAGAAGAACTGACTATTTTAGACGAACCACACGCTGAAAAAATGACTCCTAAAATTATAGAAGGATAAAACGAGGCATGTGATAATTTGAACTTTCGCTTCATATTATACACTATTCGGGACAATTATGACCGAGTGAATATTTTTAATGCAAAAAACGGGCAAATCAAACAGCTATATAATCTTCTGTCTTAATCACCTTACGGTAAAGGGTTTAATTTATAGAGCAAGTTCAGACCTTCCATGAATTGACTCGATAATTCTCCAATGTGGGGCACTGCGACCGCTGTAGCTTTAGTGAAGGCGGCCTTTTATTTTTGGGAACTTATTTTAATTCGCAGCGTCTCACGGCTTAAGTATCTTTTATGAAATGTTTTTTTTGGCCGTGAAGACCCCGCGAAGACAGAAATTTAAAACCCATGACAGATTTGACTTTCAAGGGTTTTTTGTTTTTGAGAGGTTATTGCGCGGGCGGAGCTATCTTCGAATTCTGGCATCTCATACTTTCTAAAAAACGATTCCAAAGAAATTGAAAAATATCAATCGATCAATCCCTAACTTATTCAGCAATCTGGATTAAGAACTTGGAATACTCATAAATCGAAAATTCATACTCGGCTCATATGAAAGGGATACGATTTTGCCAAGGACCATCTAGTGCGCAATAAGACCCTTCAAATAAATGTAATTTCACGTATATCGATGTCTATTCGGGAAGGGTAACTTATAATTTTACAAAGTCATGGAGAAAAACTTTGATTATACGGCCATTGCTCAAAGATTTTCCTCAAAATTTCCGGCGTTAACATATGTCCTCACTCAGGTTAACTTTTGGATAATTGCAAATGTTTTGCTTGCAGTTTTATTACAACTTCAATCCTTATCACTTAGTCAAACCTTTCAATTGCAGGGCCTCTTTAGTTTTGGCACTGTCATTATAACCAGCATTTTCATGGGTACATTGTACGGAATAGGTTTTGGAGCGCTCGATTATTATCTCGACAAAAAAATTTTTAGGCGACAACCGTTTGGCAAGATCATCCTGGTGAAGACATTGATTGCCTTGTCGATTTTGATACTTCTCTTTATGTTGGTAAGCTTTGTGATTCTGCCCATCGTTAATGACCTTTTCGGCGCCAGGCCAGGAATTCCATTAAATCCTAAATCGTGGGAATATTTGTTCTGGTTACTTCTGATCTACTATTTCTTTATGAGCCTCGTTATAAACTTTATCAACCAGGTGAACAAGAAATATGGCCCGGGCATATTAGTTCCGCTATTGCTTGGCAAATACCGAAATCCGAAGGAAGAGGAAAGAATTTTCATGTTCATGGATTTAAAGTCGTCCACTTCATTGGCAGAGGAACTTGGCCATCTACGGTATAGCGCCTTTATAAGAGATTGTTTCCTGGACATCAACCATATCCTCTTACCATTCAATGCACAGGTGTACCAATATGTCGGGGATGAGATTATTTTAACCTGGAAATTGAGCGATGGATTGAAAGACCATTCTTGCATCCGATTTTTCTTTGCCTGCGAGAACTATTTTCAGAGGAAGAGTCTTTATTACACGAACAATTATGGCCTTATCCCGATTTTTAAGGCAGGTTTGCACTTAGGCCAGGTGACCGTGGTTGAAATCGGGGAAATAAAAAAGGATATCGCCTATCATGGTGACACGTTAAATACAACTTCCAGGATTCAAAGTGTCTGTAATGAATTCAATAAGAGATTCCTGGTTTCCAATGTCGTGTTGGAGAGGCTTGCACCAGGTGATGACATCAATTCAGAACCACTGGGAATGATTCAACTTAGAGGAAAAACGACAAAAATCGGTATAGCCAGTGTTGACTTAGTTGCAGGACACCGTGTGCAGACCAAAGCATCAATCTAATTTAGAGGAGTCTGCTTATCCCTGCTTGCCGCTTCCCTTCCTACCCCGAACATTTTTCATTCGGACTTTTTGAGGATTAGTCATCGTAACTCAGCCAAAGAGTGAGGCGTTTGGCGGTAACATCCACTAAAAGAAAAGATTTGGGATTTCGCAAAGCTGCATTATCACATGCAAGCTATTCTTCATAAATATTCTGAACAATATCTTCAGCCCC
>VBAU01000266.1:5601-9948 GCA_005883855.1 Bacteroidota bacterium | reverse complement strand
ATTTAAGAACTACGCCTGTTGTCTTATGTTGATAAAATGGTTTCTTGTTGCCCGGTTCCTTTATCGACGTTGATCTAAATTCCGAATGATGCACATCATCCAACACGACCGCGGCTCGGTAATCTTTTTTACTGCATGATAATCGAACCTTGTTGAACAGTATCCCGCTTGCATGGCGAACGTAAACTGCCCAGGCTGGCAACTCGTGAAACATAGAAAATTCTGGATAAGCCGCTGCTTTTTCGGGAACACTGTCCAATTCGTTCAACAGGACTTTTGCAAACATAGGATTACCTCCGCCCGGATGTTTTATGTCAACATTGCTAAACGAAACATTTGTAATCCCCTGCAATGATTACCGCTGGCGAGATATTTCGCGGCATATCCTCGATCGGCCCCTCGTATTCATATCCCGAGTCAGCTTTGCTCGCAGCAATTTCCACGAACACATTTTTTACCCGGATATCTTCCAATCGTCCGTTCTTTCCATTGATCCGTTCGCCTATGCGCAAAAAAAAGGCATTGCCTGTATTCAGTACTTGCAAACTGTCAACCTCTACATTTTCAATAAAACCCCCATCAACAGCTTCTAAGGCAATCGCTGACCTAAACGTGTTGAACACCTTGTTTTTGATCAACCGAATATTTCTGAAACCTCCGAGCGACGCCGTTCCAAATTTGACCGCACTGGCGCTGGAACGGATGGTGCAATTTCTCACCAATATATTTTGGCAGACCTTATTTGGGTCGTGAGATTTTAAGCAGACACCGTCATCAGCGGCGTCGATGTAAGAGTTTGTAACCGTTACGGTGTCACAGTCGACAATGTCCATTCCATCATTGTTCCAAAAAGCGCGGCTATCAACAGTAATGCTGTCAATGCGTATATTTTTGCATTGGTCATAGGTTTGAACCCATGCAGCCGCATTGCGAATCGTGACGCCGCTGACGAAAACATCTCTACAAGATCGGAAGTATATGATCATTGGCCGGATCTCCACTTCGGGACGATCATTGCGAAAAAGATCTTTAATGAGTCCTTTATGAACGAGGGCAGCCACATTGTTTGCTACTTGTCGACCCTGGCCATCAATAACTCCTTTGCCGGTAATGGCGATGTTTTGCTGGTTGTCAGATAAGATTAGTGCCGTAAATCCATTCCTGTCATAATCGAAAGGGTTCAACACACCCAACAAAACAGCACCTTCAAGCAAATGCAAAGTCACATCAGACTTCAGATGAATGGACCCCGTGAGAAATCGTCCTACATCAAAAATCAATCTACCTCCTCCCTGCTGGTGAATGTAATCAATGGCAAATTGAATCGAACGGGTATTGAGCGTTACGCCATCTGAACTAATTCCAAATAACGAAACGGGAAAATCTTTTGCAGACCCTTGCAAAAACTGCGAGCAGGCAATGATAACCAGTAAATATTTTTTGACGGCGGCCGACATTATTTGAAATTAATAAATAGTAACAGGTCCCAGCAAACCCATTGATTGAAGCGGCTGTATCTTGTTGCCCTCGTTTGTCCAATACTGGGCAATCTTATTATCAGTAAGGCTTTTTAAATAGTTGCCCATCGTGGTCACGACTTTAATTTCAATTTCGTTATTCCCCTCCTTCATAGAATTGCTGATTGGATAAATCCTTCTTCCGTACCATTTCGATCCGACGCTTGTTCCATTGACGATTACTTCCGAGACACCAATAACTCTTCCCAGGTTCAGCCATTCAACCTTGGCTTTGTCATCAACCAAAAAATTATTGCGATAACTGACGGTTCCGCAAAAATTTACCCAATCGGAACTTTCCTTAAGGTCCTGGAGTTGCTCCCACTCAGCGGTGATCACCCTGCCATTTACATGCCGTCCTGTGACTGACCAGTTGCCGTTAAACGACTTTTCATTGCTAGCTCCTCTTTGCGCTGTTCTATATGTCGAACCTTTTTTTTGCCCGTCAAACACCAATAATTTCAAATCCGCAGGTTCCATATCTAAGGTAATGGTGTTTTTATCGAAATTTAATTTATAGCGTTCACCTGTCTCTGCGTCCCACAGCCAAGGTTGCCTTCGCGAGTTTAAGAATGACGGAGTAATCTTTATTTCATACCCGGCATTCATGTTTGAATTGATCAACACGATCATTTCAGTATCCTTCGCCTGATATCTCACCTGCGTGATAAATTTATTTGGCGAATCAATTCTTAGGTAAGGCTGTATGTTATATTTTTCCTGGATGGCCTTAAACCAACTCGTATGATCCTTACCCGGCTTATTCAAAAAGATTGATCTGTCTGCATGAGTCCTTATGTTATTGATCCAATCTTCCATTTCTTTGTCACGTTGCTCATGGTCTTTCCATCCTGGTGCTTTCATGGGAAAACCTTCAATAAAAAAAACGCTTCCACCCGATTCAACAAACTCAGATAATTTCCTGGCCGTGGACGGTTCCAATGAGTCAACCTGCGTTAAAAAAATAGAATGATACTTTCGTGGGCCGTACTGAAGAATTCCATTTTCAATTCTTGACTCCTGGATTACCGATTCCGAAATGTAGTCGCATGCGTTTCCATTTTGATGAATCGACTCCCACACCAATGTTTGCCACTCGGGGTAGATCAATGCAGGAAACGGATCGTTTTGCGCACCGTAAATACTCCATAAATCTGCCGTGGGGGGTAAAATCGCAATGTCTGCAAACATGGTTGCTTGTTGTAACAAGGCCGATAACCTTGCCTTGTAATCAACAAACTTTCGGAAATATGGCCACCACGGATTTCTCTCGTTCATAAATGTTCCGTAAATGATCCACCCGGGATAGTCAGCATTAGGTGGTGAATAATTAAACCCGTGAAAGATGGGATGAGTCGTACCAGAAATGATACTTTGATCGGCGGCCACTTTCATCAAATCCAGCGTTTCATTAAAGACTACGTTCGTGTTGGTCAGCTCTTCGCAGCTAATTTGTTTTTTCCCTTTCAAATGAGCTGCTGAAGAAACATATTTATTGATCACCGTGTACGCCCTTCCGACCCAATAGTCCGCTTCACTCATATCTGTTCCCAGTCCTGGCTTGATCCAGGTTTCACATTCTGGAATGTCTACGTCAAAGGTTCCTTCCAATGGAAAGTATCCTCTGCCATAACCTTGCATTCGGGATTGCACTTTATTTTGTTTACACCACTCAAGAAATGAATTCACAAATCGTTCTCGCAATAGTTCCGCTTTGGTCAATTCAAAATCGTAGCGCACACGCCGGATCATTTCCTTGAACTCATTTCCATAATCAGCGCCATAATCATAAAACCAGGTGTTGCCCATGGAGGCAATTCTGTATAAAACAAAAGGTAAGAAAGGCAACAGGTCATATCCCCGGCGCTTTTTAAACTCTGTGGACATGTCCTCACACCAATTAGCGCCTTCCAGTTCCAGGCTGTCGGTGAAAAAAGAGCGAATCTGCGTTGAGAGAGGACCTATCTTTTCTTGTATCGTCTCGCTCATTTTATTGAGATACTTTTTAACCGCCTTTTCATTGTAATGATTTAGCACGGGTCCAGTAGCACCCGGAGCTCCCTGGATCACTTGCATAAAACCGTGGATCTTTACTAAGGCATACAGTACATGTTTCCCGTCAGGGATGTTGCAGTGAATTGTTTCATTCGATATTTGATCCGAAAAATCCTTCACATCACCAACATTGTTTACTACCGCTGGTGCAAGGAGCACGGAAAGCATTTGCATTTTTCGTCCAGGGAAAGGAGAAGTGATAGTTGGATCAGCTTCTTTTAAAAGATCAAACGTGGAAACTTCGTAAGTCAACGGACCCGTCAATTTTTTTGCACCGATCACCACAACCTGGGATCGTTCCTCTCCTTCCAACCATTCAGCTCCAAACGGCCACCCCGATCCAACAATAAGGTCACAGGTGATGTCTAAAGATTTTGCTTCTGAAAAAGCAAATTGCAAAAGATCGATCCATTCAGGACTTAACCATTGCACAGATTTCTTCTCGAGATCATTTGTCCGGTCAGGAAATTTCACGGGATTGATTTCTACACCACCTATACCTGCTTGTTTTAAAAGGCGGAGTTCACGTGCCAGTTCATCGCGTTCGATCTTATCACCATTCCACCACCACCTGACATAAGGCCTGTAAACTGAAGCAGGATTTTTAAAAATTGCATACAGATCGCGAGTTGTGCCATAGAAATCAGGGTGTGACAATTGCTTGCGCAGATGATATCCGGTCGCTAAGATTGAACCTTGTATAATGAAGTGTCTTCGGTTCAAAAGGCTTTGTTTAGAAGGTGCTCGTAACGTTTCTCCAGGAGATTTTTCATCC
>VBAU01000266.1:0-5525 GCA_005883855.1 Bacteroidota bacterium | reverse complement strand
ATGGTGCAGTATGTGGCACCATTTCGCGCTCTATCCTCTATCCACTTGTCCCAAATGTCCAAATGAGCCTTCAACGCCTCGGCATACTCCGGAGCCAAAGGGTCCCAGACCTGCGGCCCCTCCGTATGCCCAACTCTCGCATGAATATGACGGGTGTGCTCAATTGCATTTTGGACAGCAATGGATTGATCGTCTAAATAGCTTTCAGAAACGCAAAACCAGTGAGACACATCAAGCGTCAACATTAATTCAGGATGCCGGTCAAGAAACGGGTGGACTACATGCGCAGCGTAGCTCCATTTATTTCGATGCGTTTCCTGGTAAATTGGAATACCGGTTTGTTTGCTTACGGCAGCGCAGCAGTCAAGACATCGATCAACTTGTTCTTCTGTAAAATATTCTCTTCCCGTTTGTGCGCTGACGTGCAGCGGTGCCATGAGGCCGTTACGCATGCAGCAAAGTTCAGTTAATTGCTTCTTGAGGATAGACAAGTATTCTTTGAAATTTTGATGGCGTTGTTTCACGGCCATCACAATCGCGAATTCTAAATCATGTTGATGAAGTAATCGCAGCACCACATCGTAATCTTCTTCTATACTGTAAGGAAACCACTCGATTCCTGCATAGCCTTCTGATTTCACATCAGCGAGGAAACTTTCCCACGGAATTTTGTGAAACCCCCACCTGGGACACAGGAATTTTATTTTCATGCGTTCACTGTCGTTGATACATGATAAATAAGCGGGTTCTGGTCATCATTGTTTAACATATCACCAACCCTCAAACTGTGCAGGTAAGCATCTGGTAAAATGTTTGGTTCACCATTGAATCGATTGCCATCCGGCATGTAAGCACAGGTCATCGCGCGACGGAAGCCAGGTGTCATGTTTGCATTGGCTCCATGAACAGTAAGACCATTATGAAAAGAACAACTACCGGCCTTCATTGGTGCGGCGGCCGGCCGCAAATTTTTTAATTGAGGATACACTTCGAAAATGCCGTCCATGTTTCTGCCAATGGTTATTTTGTCGAAGCTTGTAAGTTTATGCGAGCCGGGTATAAAAAACAAGCATCCATTTTCCAATGTCGCATCATCCAGCGCCACCCATATTGAGATCGCACGACGATCCGAAAATGACCAAAAAGGAGTGTCCAGGTGCCAGGCTGTTGGGTTAGCCCATGGACGTTTGATTAGCGCCTGGTCATGCCAAATGCGAATTCCATCTGCACCGGACAATTGAGCAGCCATTTTCCCGATGCGCTCATCCAGCATAATTTGCCTAATTACCTCACTAGTTTGCCAAAGATTTAATAATTGATCGAATACTTTCGCGAAATAATCTGAATCTTCGTTGATTCCATCAGCTTGTCCGGTCTTTATATTCTTGCCGGGGATTTTTATTCCCGCCCTTTCCCCAACAGCACTCGTAACAGCCGCTCGCCAAATATCGAGTTCATCCGGCGAGAGAAAATTTTCGATAACGATAAAGCCATTGCCCTGGTAGGTTTGAACCTGCTCGTTGCTCAGTTGATGCTTCATAATTGAAACTTAGTTAAATAAGTCAAGGTTTTGTGGCATTGTACGATTTAAATGACAACGCTGTCTTCTATATTAACTACACAAATAAAGATAAAAAGTTGATCAGATAATACACTCAAGTTGCGCATTTATGAATGAATAACCAGATAATGCTGAATCCGCTTATGGCTGGCTGAGGGGAAAATTTTTCTTCATGGTTTTATAAAATTGTTGAATTACAGTTGTTTTTAATTTGGTCTCAGTCTTGTGGAGGGAACTAGTAAACAATTATCGATGAAACAACTTTACAGGGACTTGAAATGGAGAACGTTATTTTCCTATGAAACAGCAATAAAAAACCGTCCCAGATATTTTCAGAAAATAGTTTTGTCGATCATCGCTATTGACCTGTTGTATCTGGGTTTTTATATTCTAAAACATCTTTAATGACAAATGGACAAAGTATAGTAAGCAAGTGGTTTCTCATCGTTTCTGTTGTTATACTTCTACTAGTAGTCTTGTGGGGCGAAGGAAAATTATTTTGAAATAATAGCACGGCATTACGACTAGCTGCCCAAACGGAACGTCAAGTTATGTCCACTTCAAAAAAGCGTCCTGGAATTATTCAGGGCGCTTCGTGCCTTTATTAACTTACTCCTGGGAAGTTTTTCACTCTTTAGCAAATAGGTCAGTCACAAAGCAAAAAAAAGTCCCGAAAAATTCGGGACTTTTTTATTTTTCATCAGCCTCACTATTTTCTTCCACCGCTCACTTTAGCGATAATGAAAATGATCAACGCAATAAACCCAACCACTAGGAGAATGCCCCACACCATTCCAGCTTTGAATATTCCTTCAACAACCGAACAACTGCCAAGACAAAAAGCCAAAAAGCAAATCAGTGAAAAAACAAATAATCTCATACTCATCTTTCAATTCTTTTACCAAATCGCATACCCTTTTTTATTCCAATGAAAACCGACACCAACTGAAGCAAGATTGTAGCTAATTGGGGAATGTGTTCTACAATATCTCATCCGTTCACTATCTCGCCTCCATTAGGATGAAGCACTTGGCCTGTCATATAGCTGGCATCATCGCTGGCCAGAAAAAGATAACTTGGCGCCACTTCCACCGGCTCTCCCGGCCTCTTCAGCGGCACATCACTGCCGTGTTTAGCGACTTTAGCCGGCTCAAAACTTGAGGGGATCAATGGAGTCCAGATCGGACCCGGGGCTACTCCATTTACTCGAATTCCTTTTTCTGCAAGGCTTGCAGAAAGGCTTCTGGTAAAGGCCACAATTGCTCCCTTAGTGGATGCATAAGGAAGCAACTGACCGCTTCCGCGATAAGCGGTAACCGATGTGGTATTGATGATGCTGCTCCCTTTTTTCATTCGCGGTAATGCCGCCCTGGTGATCCAGAACATTGAAAAAATGTTTGTCTCAAACGTTTTTACAAGGTCCTGAGTTTTTACATCCTCAATCGATTTTGCCTCGATCTGTACGGCGGCATTGTTTACCAGGATATCAATTCTACCAAAAGTCTTCAACGTCTTCTTCACTGCTGAAATACAATTTTTTTCTTTGCTTATATCTCCAGGAATGAGTAGGCACTGACGTCCGTATCGCTGTTCAATAATACGCTTTGTATCTTTTGCGTCTTCATGCTCATTCAGATATGATACAGCTACATCGGCTCCTTCTTTTGCAAACAAGATCGCCACTGCCTTGCCAATGCCACTGTCACCGCCGGTGATAAAAGCAATTTTATTTTTGAGCCTGTCTCTTCCTGGCCGCATCGGATCATCCGAAACGGGCTTTGGTTTCATCTTCGATTCTTTGCCCGGCAGCTTCTGCTGCTGTGGTTGTTTAACTTGTTTTTTGGGACTGCTCTTTTGCATGTTTGTTTTTTATGTCAACAAGAACTATTGTACCACTCTTATTTAAACACGTGCAAACAATCGATGTAGAATTTCATCTACAATGTCTCGGCGATAATTCAAAGTATTTATCGGAGAGAAACCGGCAGTGAAGAGAGCTTCTGCCAAATCAAAAAGAAAATAGTCGATTTACTCGTTCGGCTACTTTCTCAGGATTGGGCAACATGGCTTTCTCTAATCCTATGTTCAATGGAACGGCCGGAAGATTCAATGCACCAAGAACATCGACCGGTGCATCAAGCCATTTAAAACAATTTTGAGAGACGCGACCTGCTAAAGCCTCAGCAAAAGAATTAGTTTGTTGCTCTTCGGCGAGGACTAAACATTTGCCGTGCTGCTTCACCGTTTCGAAAATCAGTTCTTCGTCAAGCGGAAATAAAGTTCTGAGGTCCACGATTTCAATTTTGCCTGGAAATTTTTTTGCAGCAGCTTTTGCCCAGTACACTCCCATGCCGTATGTAATGATACAGCAGCTTTCGCCATTTGCTATCTTGTTTTTGTCCGCGTTCAAAATTGCATTGGCTTTTCCAAAAGGAAGGATGTAATCTCTTGCGGGTTGCGCTGTTTTGGCCTCCTCCGTCCCTGGGACTTTGCTCCAGTAGAGACCTTTGTGTTCGAGCATCAGAACAGGGTTAGGGTCAAAATAGGCGGCCTTCATCAAACCCTTTATATCAGCAGCGTTTGACGGATAAGCAATCTTGACTCCCTTGATGGAAAGCAACATGGTTTCGACACAAGCACTGTGATAAGGTCCGCCGCCACCATAAGCACCAACAGGAACTCGTATGATTGTGCCCACAGGAAATTTGCCATTGGTGAGATAACAGGATTTTGAAATTTCACTCACAAGTTGATTGATGCCCGGGTTAACGTAATCAGCAAATTGCACCTCTACTATCGGTTTTATTCCAACGGCGCTCATGCCAACTGTTGAGCCAATGATGTACGCTTCCTGTATGGCCGTGTTGAATACGCGATGATCGCCAAACTTTTCCGCCAGGGTCGCTGCTTCGCGGAACACTCCGCCTAATCTTCTTCCTACATCCTGGCCATAGAAAACAACGTTTGGATGCTCCTCCATCAGCTCGCGAATAGCATACAGTGCCGCATCTACCATAATCACTTTCTCTTTTGACTGCGGGTTTCTTTCTCCTTTTTCCTCCGTAACCGATGTAGGTAAGAAAACATAGTCAGTTATTCTTTTCGGGTCAGGCTCGGCAGCGTCTACTGCTTTCTCAAACGCATCCCTGATTTCTTTTTGAACCTCACATTCCGTGTTTCTTAAAGAGTTTTCAGCAACATCTCGTTGCAACAAAATATTTTTCAACTTAGGCAGTGGATCATTTTCATAGTGCTTTGCGAGATCTTCATCCGTTCTGTAAAATTCTTTTCTAACTCCGCTGGTGTGATGATTGAGCAAAGAAACTTTTGCATGCACCAACCAGGGTCTTCGCATTCTTCTTACATCGTCAATTACCTTTTGCATCACTTCATAGCTCCGGATAAAATCGGTTCCATCCACACGAATTTTATTCATGCCCTTGAAACCCTCCGCATATTCATATGCATCCATGGCTCGCGATTCTTCCGCTGAAACACTAATGCCCCAAAGGTTGTCTTGCACCAGGTAAATAATGGGCAATTGTTTTAATACCGCAACCTGGAATGCTTCGCTAACCTCTCCTTCTGTAATTGAGGCATCGCCGAGGGAGCAAACAACGACGGCTCCCTCCCGACCTCCCCCGAAGGGTGAGGCCACCATCGCACCAGCCTCGCGTGACGAAAAGCCTAAGTTATTTTTCGCATCTTCATCAAGCGAGGGCTGCGCGTTGTTCTCCCCCTTCGGGAGAGTTAGAGGGGGCTGGGGTTCGGGGAGGCATTCCCAATATTGAATGCCTTGTGCAATACCCGTGGTAGGGATTGCCTGCATTCCCGTAGCGCTGCTTTGATGAATGATTGTAGGCTTGTCAGGATTTGTATTTGCAGGATGGGCGTAATACGAACGTCCACCGGAAAACGGATCATCTGCTTTGGTGAGTAATTGGAGCATCAGTTCATAAGGAGT
>VBAU01000265.1 GCA_005883855.1 Bacteroidota bacterium | reverse complement strand
CGGCCCCAGGAAAAGCCTATCTATATAAAGTAAGTACTAATAAAAGAATGCACAACCTCGCTCCAACAGCACAAACCGGTTCAACCTTTAAAAAGCACGCAAGCCGTACGCACACAAAGCGCAATCACCGGACGCGGTGAACAAAAATAATCCTTCTCCACATCCGTGTGGCAACAGGACGTCGGTCGGACAAAAGCCAAAACAAACTTATTTCCACAAAAATAGGCCCTCATGGCACATGCACACCTGACCGTTCTACAAATAAGCGTCTCCTTATACGTGGGAACCTATCATATAATCCCACACAGAGCCACTTTCATCTCGCAAGTCAAACACAATGGCAAACGCAAACGCAAACGATGAAATCCACAAGCACGGAAAAACCATCATCTTGAACAAGTTGGTCCCGTCCGAATATCGCATGTGGGTTGTTCAAGCTGAAGCAACTCTCGGCGTATACGAATACTTGGGAATCGTCCGTGGAACCGACCTAAACCCACATCCTCCCATGAATGCAAACGGCGCATATCCACAGATCAATGCAGCGTTACGCAACAGAATCAACGACTGGAATCGTCGTCATGCACGTGCACGAGAAGCTCTCTTGAAGTGCCTTGACCCAGCGGATTTGATCAAAGTCTACTCGGTCAGAGAGAGTGCAGCAGGAATTTGGACCCGGCTCTATGAAGAATACGGCCAAGTCCTCGACCTCGAGTACATGCGAGCAGACAACGAATACCATTTGCTTCGCAAAGCACCTGAAACAACCATGGACGACCATATCAATCAGTTCACAAAACTACGTCAAAAGGTCGAATACCACAAGCCACCCAATGCACAGGCCAATACCGATGGAATGGCAAATCTTGCTTTTCTTTCATCCCTCTCTGGCTTGAAGGAATGGTCATTATTCGGATTAGCAAAAGGAGCCAACATCAACAACATGACCTCAGCAGCCCTCTTCGCCGAAGTCAAAGCGTATGACGCCACTTTAAATCCTCCCAAACCTTCGACGGAAACCACATCTGACCAAGCAAAAGCTCTCTATTCCAACATCCACGACCAACGAGGCGGTAGTAATCGTGGGAATCATCGTGGAGGAGGAAGCAATCGAGGAGGCAGCCATGGTGGCAGCCGTGGTGGCAGCCGTGTTGGCAAAGGAGGCAAAAGAGGAGGCAATTCTCGTGGTGGCAAAGGTCGCAAGAACGACTTCGATCCAAACAAGTATTGCACGGTACATGGCAGACAAGGACATGACGCAGAGCACTGTCGCAAAGCTGCAAGCGAAAGAAAAGAAGAAGAAGGCGGCAATGGACCTAGAAAGTCAGATAGGCCATATCAACCAAGCTTTGAACGTTACCCAATGTCCATAAAAGTAACTCGCTTTATTGCCAACAGCACCCAAATCGAGCCTGCCCACAATCCACACGAATGGATAGTCGATTCCGCAGCAAATGCATACATCACATCCTTTAAACAAACCCTTCACAACTATGTCGAGTTCCCAGAAGCGAAAAAGGTCAAAGGATTCGGCGGAAAGCAAGAGAATGCTTACGGACAAGGTTCTATCATATTAACTGACTCCCAAGGATACGAGGAGGAGCTTGAAGACGTTGTATACGTACCAGACAGCCCTGATCAAATCCTGTCGCTCATGAAATTCCGACGGCAGCATTCTGCTGAATTCCAGTTCACCGACACTGAAGAGTTCATTCTCTCCACCCCGACTGGTTTCTCACTACCTGGGCACTCGATCAACGACATCCTCTACACCTGGGTCGAACCATCCGCACGAATAATGGCTGTGCAAACACGAGCCCAATCCAGAAAGCGAAGCCGAACAGAGGTCGAAGAAAATTCAGGGGCAGATCAAAATGAGGGGTACGAAACTCCCGAACCAATCGGAAGGCAGAAACGTAAACGAGCAAGTTCACCACTCGAAGAAAATTCTCCGCATCCTTTAACATGCAATCCTCACAATCTTTGGCATCTTCGATTCGCCCATTCATCCACATCTACGCTTCAAAAGCTCAAAATCATCAAGTCCAACTTCGATTCTTCAAAATGCCGTGTCTGCATACGCGCAAAACAGGCCAAGAAACCGTACCTTCCTGTCAAAGAAAAGACGAAACGAAAACTGGAACGGCTTCATTCAGATATATGTGGCAAACTTCCTGAGTCCAAAGGCAACTCAATATACAATCTAACGTTCCTTGACGACTTTACACACTGGTGCTGGACTAAAGCGATCCCTGACAAGAATTCTAACACCATCCGAGAAGCCTTTCATGATCTTCTCAAACAGATCGAAAACGAAACGGACTTGAAGATCAAATATTTAAGGACAGATAACGGCGGAGAATACGCAGGTGATTTACTTCCCTTGCTAAAAGAAATGGGCATCATTCATGAGCATGGTCCACCTCATTCACCACAGTCAAACGGCAAAGCAGAACGTCTAAATCGAACCCTCAACGAACATGTACGGTCGATGCTTTTTCAAGCCAACATGCCCAAATCGTTCTGGGCCGAAGCAATGGCGACTGCTGCCTACCTTATCAATAGATTACCGAGCGAGTCCATAAACAATGCAATCCCGTATGAGCTTTGGTATGAAAAACCCTTTGGCTTAAAGCACCTAAAATTACTCAAACCGTTTGGATGCAAAGTCAACAACTTCATTCCTGAGGAACGGCGGCCAGCTCTTTCAAAGTACAATACAAGGTCAACATTCGGTTCCTTCGTCGGCTATCATTCCTCAACATCGTACAAAATCTGGGATTTCGAACGGAAATGCTTCGTCATCACTCACAGCTTAAACTTTGAAGAAACGGAATTCCCCAAAGCTTCAGATTACGGCGAACCACCAGCTGATCCTTACGATCATTCTCGGCAAAGATGGCATCAATCGCCAACCCCGGAGCCAAATCGACAAATTTACGATGAAATTGTAGTTCTTCCCCCTCCAGCACTTGAAGTATTTGCAACTTACGGCCCTGATTTCGGACAGGACAACGATCCACAGTCATTTTCTGATGCTATGCGAAGGCCAGATTATCTATTATGGTGGGAAGCATTTTGCAATGAAATTCGAGCAATTGTGGCCAATAACACCTGGACACTAACCGATCTTCCCCCTGGCTTTAAAGCACTTCCACTCAGATGGGTCTGTCGTACAAAACGAGATGCTAACAATGTCTTTGAAAAGTACAAAGGACGAATTGTGGTAAAAGGCTACGCTCAAGAAGCTGGACTGGATTTTGACAAAACCTTCGCCCCCGTTGTCAGGATCGAATCTGTACGAGCTATCCTAGCAATTGCAGCAGCCAACGATCTCTTTATCTTACATGTCGACTGCACCAATGCATTTCTAAACGGGTTAAGCGATCTGGAATTATATGTCCTGCAACCAGAAGGATTCATCGATCCCAAGTATCCGAATAAAATCTTACGGCTCAACAAAGCCCTGTACGGACTAAAACAGGCCCCCAGAATCTGGTACCTTCTACTCTGTGGAGTGATAGTAGGTCTTGGATTTCAAGTCCTCGAAACAGACACAAGCATTTATGTACGCGGCGAAATTATCATTGAAGTTTATGTTGACGATATCAAAATAATCGGACCAAAACAAGAATTGTGCTACGAAGTTTATTACGAGCTGTGCAAACATTTCAAGATGCAAGACAAGGGAGCCGTCAAAAGCTTTCTTGGGCTCAACATTACGCGCAATTGGGAAGAACACTCAATATCAATCAATCAACCTGGCTATATCGACAAGTTACTCGCCCGCTTCAACATGATCAATGCGAAGACTACGTCCACTCCTCTCGAACCCGGCTGTCAACTGCTAAAAGCCACACAGCCCGACAAACTTTGTGATCCAACACGCTATCAAGAGCTAACAGGGTCACTCAATCATCTTGCTGTATTCTCCCGTCCTGATATCTCATTCGCGGTTTCCAAATTGGCCCAATTCAATGCAAATCCGTCAATGACACACTGGAAAGCTGGTTTACGCGTTCTTCGTTATCTTAAAGCTACCCGAAATTACTGCATTACTTACAAAAGATCCTCGATTCCTACTCGAGTATTCGGCTATGCAGATGCAGATTACGGATCCGATCCCAACGATCGAATATCATACACCGGCTACGTTTTCATGTGCAACGGAGGACCAATTTCCTGGAATTCGCATAAACAATCCACCGTTGCTCATTCAACAATGGAAGCGGAATATATGGCATTATCAGATGCATCACGAGAAGCACTTGCAAGGAAGCAATTCGGCCAAGAACTCAAAGTTCGCTCATCCTCATCGCCAATTACGATCCTTTCGGATAATCAATCTGCTCTCGAAATTGCCGAAAATCCAGCGAATTATCGCAAAGCCAAACACATCGACATTCGGTATCATGCCATCCGACACTACCTTCGAAACGACTTAATAACGGTCGACTACGTGCCAACAAATGCACAAGCTGCCGATATTTTCACAAAACCGCTTGGGCCCTTTAAGCATCACAAATGCTTGGAGTTGTTGGGATTAAGGAATACATATGAGCAACAATAAGAGGAGGTTTTTTAGTGAGTATGCCGTTCAGCGGAG
>VBAU01000264.1:7298-13653 GCA_005883855.1 Bacteroidota bacterium | reverse complement strand
CGCTTTTTTTCATCTACTGCATAAAAAGCGTTGCTGATCAAATTCAGAAGCACTCTGGCAATATCCTGCGGCACCCTTATTTCACCTTTGTGATAATCAGTTTGCTGTGCTGATTCTAAAGCAAGTTCACCATAGAAAAGAGAGGAATCAGTATTCCCCAATCGATAAGAATAGCATAAACCTATGAGGGCATTATTCCGGCTGGTGTCATCTTTTGCTATTGTTAGTTGGTTTCTTAAACTATCAATAGTTTGCCTGGTTTGCGTAAAACTTTGGCCCCACAAGCATAAAAACAGAAAAGTAAATTTTATTGGCTTTATCATTCTACTATTGACCTGGTAATTGAATTATAAATGTTGAACCCTCTCCTTCTTTCGTCTCCACTTTTAATTCCCCACCATGGCCTTTAGTAATTATATCATAGCTCAGACTTAAACCCAACCCCGTACCCTGGCCGGTGGGTTTAGTGGTAAAGAATGGCTGGAAAATTTTTTCCATAACTTTTTGCGGAATTCCGTTCCCGTTATCCTTAACCTTAACCTCAACCTTATCCTCCAGCTTTCGCGTGCTGATTACAACGGTCGGCTCATATGTTCCATTCAATTGTCTCTTTTTCTCGGACACCGTATAGAACGCGTTATTGATGAGGTTAAGGATGACTCTGCCTATCTCCTGTGGCACCACGTTTATTTTCTCAATGCTCTTGTCCAGGTCAATCTCAAATTTTGCGTTGAATGTTTTGTCTTTTGCACGAAGGCCATGGTAAGCTAACCGCAAATACTCGTCAGCAAGCGCGTTGATATCGGTAAATTCCTTTTGTCCTGTACTGGTTCGTGAGTGTTGCAGCATTCCTTTTACTATCGCATCAGCCCTTTTACCATGATGAAGAATCTTTTCGAGATTTTGTTTGACATTGTCAGCAATTTCTATTGCCTCCCGGTAGCTATCGGGATGCCCATCGCCTGTTGCCAATTCTGTCTTCATTTCATCCAGCAATTCGCTGCTTACTTCTGAAAAATTATTGACGAAGTTTAATGGGTTTTGAATTTCATGAGCAATACCCGCAGTGAGCTCACCGAGGGAAGCCATTTTTTCAGATTGTATTAATTGTTGCTGCGTTTGTCTCAGATCAACCAACGTCTTTTCTATTTGTTCCTTGGCAGCTTCGAGTCGATTGAAATCTTCGTACCGCGCATACGCGGTGGAAAATGCCTCAGCGACGACCTGAATAAGGTTTATTTGCTCTTCATTGAGCCGCGTCGTATTTCCTACGTACAGCATGCCTTGTAAAAAAGGAAGGAAATGTAAATAGAAGCCACCCGGGGGAAGTGTTTTCAAATATTGGTCAGGCGAAGAAAGGGCACCTTGCCGCACGAGGGTAGTTGCAAATTGAACAAATGCCTCCTCGTCCCAACGGTCAATATATCTTTCGTTAGTCTGCCAATGGATCAGGACCTGCTGCAAGTTCCCTGGTGTATCATAGGGCATATGGAATGCCCCGATCGCTTTGCCATCGGGCGTGGAAAGAAAAGTGTGAATGAGTTGCTGCGCTTGGTCCATCAGGAATACGCCGCAACGGATAAAAGGAAGACCGAGTATCGTAAGCTCGTTCCAGATCAACGGAGTGATCCGGTCCAGATCACTGATCGTGCGCATTGATGCAATGTCCGCACGAATACGATCGAGGGCCGCCTGCTTCACTGCGTCCCGTGTATTCGCCTCCGATTTTTGCAAGTCCATGTAACGACGGAAAGTAAGATCAATGATGGAGGCAAAGCGTCTCAAGATTTTTATCTCGTCATCATTGTACCCGACATCTGACCAGGCATACAAACAGCCTACTGAAAATGAAAAGAAATGTCCATATTGTTTTTGTCCATTCTTAAAATCTGGGACAGGCACTGATAATCCTGACAACAGCTGGTCATAATACGATTTGAGTGACTCGCCGCTCAATTCAGGAAAATAATCTTCCCCTGCTAACCATTTTTCATAAATTTTTTCCAGTACAGGATGTCCTTCCAGTATCACCCAACCTACCAATGAAAGACTATCTCCATCCTCCGATGAGGTGGAAGAATACAATGGAGCTCTCAATGATTCATTATTCAGCAGCCCAACTCCGCATCGTATTGGACTAATGCCAAGCTTCCTCAATTCCGTAAACACCATGCTGGCAGCCGAAGAAACATCGTCACTGTTGTGCATGGCCATGGCTTTGCCACGGACTTTTTCCAACGCCGCTTCAATGGTCGCTTCCCGCGCTTGTGCCTCGGCAAGTTGCAGATCACCAAATCTTGTATAAGCCAATGAAAACACATTCGTCGCACGCCTTAGCAGGTCCCAGCTTTCGGCCGATATGTCGCCGGGCGATGCGGCGCCCATATAACCGTTGGAAAACTTTACTAAATGGTAAGTTCTTTCTGGGATCACATCGCCATAATATCCGTCCAATACTTTTGAATGCAGAGAGCAATAGTTTATCCACTCCTTTCTGTTCTCACCCTGCATAAGAATGGAAACTTGTTTGTCATCGGAATGATAAAACTTGAGCATTTCGCGTCCCACCCACGTATTACCCAATTTGATCGTCATGTGATCAGTCACCAGTTTTTTATCCTGTCCGCGAACATCCTGGATCGCATACCAGCACTCCGTTGTATGTGAATCTTCATCGTGTATATAGATGGAACTTGTCTCCAATTCTTCCACGCCCAGCAAGCCCATTTCTTTTCGAAGAAGTTGTGCCACTTCTATTAACTCTTCCGCCTTCTGCATGGCCATCGCTCTGGCTCTCACTTTCTCCATGGCCGCTTCAATTTTTGCCTCTCTTGCATTGGCTTCGGCATTTTGCAGATCACGAAAGCGTTTATATGTGAGATCGAACACATTTGCAAAACGTTTCATCACTATTTTCGCTTCCTCCGGGAATTCTGTTTCCCGGAAGGCAAACAACCCTCCGGCCTGATATACGGCAACAAAGGCATACTGTCGCCTAAATCCCGTTTCAGATGAAATAAACTGCGATTCGGGCAATTGAAAATGGGCATCCTTTACCGCTTTGTAATAATCCGTGAGATCATCACCTTCCAGCACATAATCATAATCTTCATGGCGCAACCACGCATCGAATGCTCCGCTCAGCAATGGATGAATGTCGAACGACTCATCTCCAGACACCTGAACAGCTGAACCCTCACCTGTTATAGAAGTGGCCCAAACATCTCCCACCCTTTTTTCCCTATTCAGAACACTTATACCGCAACGTAATACACCGAGGTCTAATTTTTCCAGCTCAGCAAATACAACGGCAACAGCGGGATTAAAATCCTCGGTCTTGTGCATGGCCATCGCTTTTGAACGCACTCTTTCCAATGCAGCTTCAATTTGTGCTTCTCTTGCCTGTGCTTCGGCTTTTTGCAGATCGAGAAACCGCGTATAAGATTGTTCGAAAATTTTTCCAAAACGCTTTAGAATTGTATTCTCTACCTCTGAGTAAGGAGTACCGGTATAATTCATGACCCACAGAGAAATAGTATTCATCAATACCGTGGACGCTGCCACTCCAGGACAGCTGAGAATGTATTTTCTTCTTTCCTCAGAAATTGCCGGTGTATGTTTGAAAAGATGTTCAAAGAATGTGTTTTTATCTTCCTGTGTATAGCTTTCGGTAAAAAAATCAAGGCCATTTTTTTTTGCTTCCCTTGCTCTATTAAATACGGGGTGTTCAAAATAAGGGATATATGTTTTTACAGGGTATGGTTGACCGGGCGCAGCTGACCAAAGGGTATAGTCATCACCTTCTTTAAAATTCAGATTAAAATGTGCAGAATCTATATTAAAATTTAATTGTCTCAATTGTTCGAATACGGTTTGGATAACTTCCCTGAGCTCTTCACTTTTTTGCATACTTATGGAACGACTTCTTACTCTTTCCAATGCAGTTTCTATCCGTGCTTCCCTTGCCCGTGCTTCGGCATTCTGTAAATCAAGAAACCTAGTATAGGTGATATCGAACACTCCGGCAAATCGTTCAAGCAATGCAACGGTCTCTGGGGGACGAGGTTCAGGAGTGGAAAAAGAAAGCATGCCCCTTGAAAAAAAGGCAATATGAATGACCCAACGATCTCCGTGAATAAGTTCGTCATACTTCGCAAGTTCACTTTTCAAGATGTAGTGCCCGGCGCTTGCTTCAACTCTGAACTTGTTGTAATCGCGAAGGGCTTCTCCGCTAAGATCCAATACCAGGGATTTTTTTTGTTCCTTCCAGGTCCTATAAAGAGCTTTCATTACCGGCTGCTTGTCAACGGAAGGTGTTGCTGACCGTTGCCATTGGCTGCCCTGAAGCGTCGCATACAATTCCAACACTCTTTCATCTTCATTAAAAATTCCGATTGATATTTGTTCCCCGACTTCGCCCAGCTCTTTTAATTGTTGAAATAGCACAAAGGAAGTATCTGACAACTCATCACTTCTTTGCATCGCCATAGTTCTCGCACGAACTCTTTCCAGTGCTAATTGGATTTGCGACTCTCTCGCCTGCGCTTCCGCTTGTTTCAGGTCGTTGAAACGGGTATAGGTGAGATCAAAAACTTTTGCAAAGCGAAGCAGTATCTCGAAATGTTCATCCGATAACGGTTCCAGGCTTGCGAGGGTAAGATTGCCAAAATTGTTGAATGATGCATTTAGGAAAACACGTTCGGGAGCTCGCATTCCGGCAATGACAAAATCGGGAAGTTGTGAAAGCCCAGTTTCATGAAACAAAAAGTCATCTGTTTTTTCTTTGTTCTCCCCCTCCAGGATGTATTGCCATTTCAATGTTCTGTCCTGCCATCCTTTCAAGTATTCATTGAAAAAAGGCATGTCGGCATACCTCACAAAAAAGTTCATGGGCATAGACGGAGCTTCGGAATTTGCCATCCACCAGCGAACTCCTTTATCATCGCCTTCGTTGATCAGGATTACGCAGCGCGTAAGCACAAGATCAAGCCTGGTTAACTCAGTGAACACAGTACCTATCAATTCTCCCAATTCTTCAGAAGTTTGCATGGCCATCGCTCGTGCCCTCACTCTTTCCAATCCTAATTCGATCTCCGCTTCTCTTGCCTGTGCTTCTGCCTTTTGCAAATCAAGGAAACGGGTGTAGGATTGGTCGAAGACCTTTGCAAATCTTTTGAGTATGTCCGTTTCGGTTTGGGAAAATGTTTTTTTTGAGTAGCTGGTGATATGAATTCCTGTGTTTTTCGCCATCGCCACGGACATTGCCGCGAATTCATTCTGCAAAAGGAACTTTTTTTGCTCCGCGGGGACATGCCTCAGATCGGTATGTTCAAAAAGATAATCGTAGAATTCTTTCTTTTCTCCGTCGAAATAACATTTCGAAAACATTTCTTCCCCTTTTTCTCTTGCTTCAAACAGTTGCCGGACGTAAGGCTTATCCGCATATTTGATCAATATTTTTGAATACGGTTGATTTACCCTGTTCGCCATCCACCAGATGACATCTTTGGAACCTTCAGTGAAAATGATAATGATCGCTGTGTATAATTCAACATTCAGTTCGCTCAATCTGTCAAAAACGGTGTGGACCACTTCCTGGAGCTCATCACTTCTTTGCATCGCCATTGATTTGGCGCGAACCCGTTCCAACGCAAGTTCTATTTCAGCTTCTCTTGCCTGCGCTTCGGCATTTTGTAAATCTAGAAACCTGGTATACGTTTGATCAAACACCGCAGCAAATCTTTTTAATAAATCCAATGTCTCTTTTGGAATTTCATGGTCAGAGGAGAAAGACAACATTCCCTTTGAAAAGAAGACGACATTGACGATCCATTGTTTCTCCGGGAATTTTATTTTCTTTTCCAATACGCTATTGCGCCAATCATTATACCCTCTTAATTCTTCGCCGCGAATCTCAATCCGAATTGATTTCTGTTTTGCTCTCCACCCCTTCACTACTTTCTTCATCATAACGGGTTCATCCAGGGGAATGCGGTAGGTCTGCGGCATTTGATTGCCGTGAACGGTTGCAGATAACTCAACGACTTCTTCTTCTTCCTTAATTATTCCAATGGAAATTTGCGCAGCTGTCTCACCCAGTCCCTTTAACTGTTGGAAAAGCAAATGTGTTGTCTCAGGCAGTTCATCGCTTCGTTGCATTGCCATCGTCCTGGCTCTTACTCGTTCGAGGGCTAATTGAATTTGAGATTCCGTTGCCTGCGCTTCAGCACGGACAATGTCCTCGTAGCGCTGGTAGGCCAAACTGAAAACGTTCCTGAATCGTTTCAACAATTCAAGCTTTTCATCTTTAACGGGGCTATAAGTTGAAATTCCGACGGAGCCAGTACCGATAGAA
>VBAU01000264.1:4975-7254 GCA_005883855.1 Bacteroidota bacterium | reverse complement strand
CAATTTTTTTTCTGAACTTTTTCCACTCAGCCAAATCCTTTCCTTTGAAGACTGTTTCAGATAATGCATCGCTTGCTTTTCTTATTTTCCGGATTTGTTTTTCAATTACTGGGTGAATATTATATGTCAGGTGATTGATGCTCCTGCCCATCTCATCGGAGTAATCATAATTCACAAATGTTTTTTCATCGTCATTGTGAATATTGATCACGGCATTTCGTGAATCCTCAAAGCGAAGTTTTTTCAACTCTTTAAATAATGCCTGGCAAATATTGAGCAGGTCATCCGGCTTCTTCATCTTCATCGCCGTCGTACGCACTCTTTCCAACGACGATTCGATCTTCAGTTGAAACGTCTTTTCTGCAAGTTCGGTTCTTAACCTGCCGCTGCCATTGCTCCTCGGCTCACTTTTCTTACTCATTTGATCAGGTAATTGGAATTTGAATGATAAACTCACTTCCCTCTCCTTCCTTTGTTTCCACTCTCAATTCCCCACCGTGCCCTTTTGTAATGATATCATCGTAACTCAAACTGAGCCCTAACCCAGTCCCTTGGCCTGTTGGCTTAGTTGTAAAAAAAGGTTGAAAAATCTTATCCAAAATCCTTTGAGGAATACCACTGCCATCGTCTTTAACTCTAATCTCCACTTTTCTTCCCAGGTTCTTGGTTGACACAACAACAGTGGGTCCGTCGTAGTCATCGACCCGCTGCCTTTTTTCATTCACAGCGTAAAAAGCGTTGTTGATCAAATTCACCAATACTCGTCCAATGTCCTGTGGAATCACATTTATTTTGTCAATCGTTGGATCAAGATCTGTTTCAAATTTTGCATTAAACGACTTGTCTTTTGCTCTTAGCCCATGATAAGCTAATCTCAAATATTCGTCACACAAAGCATTAATGTCGGTGAATTCCTTCTGACCGGTACTTGTCCTCGAATGCTGCAGCATTCCTTTCACGATGGCATCAGCCCGTCTTCCATGATGAATGATTTTTTCAAGATTTTGTTTCACATCATTGGCTATGTCTATTGCCGATGGCTTATTGTCTGCTGCCAATTCACTCTTCATCTCGTCCAGCAACTCACCGCTTACTTCGGAAAAATTGTTGACGAAATTCAATGGGTTCTGAATTTCATGGGCAATGCCAGCAGTCAACTCACCTAAGGACGCCATTTTCTCCGATTGAATAAGCTGCTGCTGTGTTGCTTTCAGTTCCTCCAATGATTTTTGCAGAGCCTCATTGGATTCCTCAACGGCTTTTCTCTTCAACTCGAGCTCCTGAATGGTTTCCTCCAGCAATATGGCTGTTGTTCTTTTTACTTTCTCAGTACGGTCAAGTTTGAATTCGGTAATCATAATAGCTTTGTCAATGTCTTTCACCCAGTCAGTGATACATTTTTTTTGGTCCTCTGACAGGGCCGACTGCTCAATAAGATTCATTATGTTCTGCAAGCTCTGATGCATCGCTATCTCTCTTTTATCGCTACCCAACAAGTGGTAAGATTATGCATTTCCACCTTCCCGTTTTTGGTTGGGCCAATCTCAGCATTGGAGAACATCCCGGCCATTGGCACATTCCATGCCTGCTTCATTCCTTTTAACTCTTCGGAGATCAGCGGACCTAAGCACATCAATCGTCCGCCACAGTTATATACTATTAACGCATCAGCCTCGGGCATTTCAGTCTGCCTAAATTTCTTATTCTCTTCGACTACTTGTTCAACAACATCAAAATCGGGCGGCAATGAAAAACGAATCTTTGACCCCTCTGGTAAATTCCCGCTGGTTAACATGGAATGATCTTCCCAGAAAATATAATAAACTGGTCGCATTAACGAAACGCCGTTGTCCCTGTGCAACTGAAAGGGGCAATTCATGAGAAGCTCCATTGCAAGGTTCGGATGGTCGATGGGAAGGCCGCTGTACCGGACGCATAGATCCAGACTTGGAATCCCATCGATTGTAAAAACGCGGTTGCCTTCGCTTTTTGTAACGGTTTTATCAGTACCAAGGGGTTTCCAACCGTGAGACGCCCGTCCTTTCATTAAAATTTTATCCTGGTTCAACACCAGGGTGATTATAGCTCGATCGCCAGAGCGATCATTTGTGAAAACGTGCTGCGTGGTAAAAGTATGATCGTCCCCAGCCATACCCCCCGTGATATTCGCATGTTCAATTATATCGGTAAACCCTGCAATCATTTCTTCAATGTTAGTCTGCAGGTTACAACCTGTTACAAGGAAAGATGGGTTTGAAAATTTTGCCAGAGCCTCTCTG
>VBAU01000264.1:0-4887 GCA_005883855.1 Bacteroidota bacterium | reverse complement strand
ATCAATAAATTCTCCGTTGGTTGTTGTACCGTACACTGCAATACCTTCAGTATTGAACAGGCTGGTGATTGCCTCTCGATCTTGTTTTACTGACATGAACACCAGTGCCAGGGTTGGCTTAAGTCCGTCGGCGATCGCCTGGTGCAGTCCCGACTCAATTTCCTGCAGTGATTTTCCTTTTATTGATTTTGCTTTCATCAAGTACAGTTTTATTTTTCTTTCAAGGCTACCCAACTGCAGGTAGTGGAATGAAATTGTTGTTTGCCTTCGGTACCCTTTCCATATTCTCCGTAAGTAAAAAAACCGGCCATAGGTGCTTTCCATATCTCATGCAAGCCTTCATTTTCCGCACTGACCAGGGGGCCAAGGACGCTGTGCCTCCCGGCACAGGAAAAGATAAGTAAGGCTTCAGCATCCGATTGAGTGGAAGTTTTTATTTCATTCGCACTGCTCAAAACATTTTCAATGATATCAAAATCGGGCGGCATTGAAAATTGCAGTTTTTTCCCTTCTGCGACAGGAAAGTCAAGTTTAATAGCCCCTTTTTCCTTGTCGATCATAAGCGGTGTTCTTATCACGGGGTCGCCTGCGTCGATCGCAATAAATGGGTAATAAAACCCAAGCTCTTCAAAAATTTTCACAGTCTCGTTTCCCGACGCTGGCTTTTCACCGAGGTATCTCAGATACATGTCGAGCGCGGGTTGACCATCTATGGAATAGACCCATCCGTCTTCGCTTTTGGTTACTGTTTTCGTTGTTCCAAGCGGCTTCCAGCCGGAAATTGCGATGCCATTGAGGCTAATATTGTCCTCATCCAATATAAGGGCGACAATTCCCACGTCTGTTGAGTGATCATGCGTAAAAACATATGTACCGGTGAAACTGGCGTCGTCTCCCGCCATACCGCCGAAAATACAAACTCCCGGTCCCACAACTTTTTCAATGCTATGAACAAGGGTTTCGCCGCTGAAGTATTCACCAGTCAGAGAAACTCCGGTACTGCAAAGAATAAAGGCCGGTCGCTTGAATTCTCCCATAGCGGATTGTGCCAACAGCGCAGCTACATCACTCAAAGGTCTTGTTCCAACATCTTCAAATAAGATCCTATAATAGTTGCGGTTCAGGTCCATTAATAAAATCACAATGGAACCCTCACTCTGGAAGCCGTCTGTGAATTCTCCGCAAGAAGTTGCACCTATCACATCCATCTTTCTAAGATGTAATATTTCGCAAACTGTTTTTCGATCTTGTTTTATGGAGATAAATACAATTGCCAGTGTGGGTTGAAATCCATCAGCCATGCTGTTTTTAAGAGCGGCTTCTATTTCCTCCGCAGTTTTTCCTTTGATTGACTTTGCCTTCATGAATATTTATGCGAATTTATTTTTGTCTGATCCATTTTAATCTCCTGTTTACATTCAACGGTTCCAGTATAAGGGTGTCGCCTTTAAATGTAAATCTTCTTTTTACCGTGGTACTCCATAGCGAAGGATTGGTATGAGATAAACGATAGTGCGTAACAACGTTGGCCGAATCAGAAATTGAATAATTGGCGACATATACATAGTTCGAAGAAAATTCAACCACGGCATTTTTGAGATCGGTTACGCTCATGTTATCAATTTTTTGTTTTAATGAATCGTTGTTAATAGCTGCCTCTTCGCTAAGCCATGAAAAATCTTTGTATCCTTTGGGAGTAATTTGCACGGCCATGTGACCTTTGCCATCGTAAACGATATAGCCATCGCCATCTTTTCCCCACTCCTGTTGTTTCCACGCCCCCGACGAGTCCCGATTCTCGATAATGTACAATTTGTACATACCCGCGAGTTGGTTGCTAAGGCCTACCTGGCTTTTGTTTTTGCACGCACCTAAAGAGATTAAAATAATGAACACAATCTCTGTCATATGCAGGAAAGTCATTCGAATATCCCCATGGGATTTTCGCTCGGTGGAATTGGGCTTCATGATGATCGTTCGTTGGTGGCTTTATTTTAGAATATCGACAAAATGATCAGGCGTTCTCACGCATGGGCAATCGAATTGTAAATTCCGCAAACTCCCCTTCTTTCGTATCAACACTGATATGCCCTCCATGCCCTTTGGTAATGATATCATAGCTTAATGACAAACCAAGTCCTGTTCCCTGGCCACCCGGCTTAGTCGTAAAAAACGGTTGATAAATTTTGTCAAGAACCTTTTGAGGGATCCCGGTGCCGTTGTCTTTCACCTTTAACTCCACTTTGCCGTCTGCCATTTTCGTCGTAACCATTACCATCGGTTCATAGTCCCCATTCAATTGCCTTCTTTTTTCGGTAACCGAATAAAAGGCGTTGGTAAATAGGTTAAGGATCACCCGGCCAATGTCCTGTGGAATAATGTTGATCTTTTGGACTGCAGGATCGAAATCCGTTCTAAAATTTGCCATGAATGATTTATCCTTCGCCCGGAGACCGTGATAGCTGAGCCGCAAATATTCATCGGCCAGGGCGTTGATATCAGTTAGTTCTTTCTGTCCCGTGCTGGTACGTGAATGCATCAACATTCCTTTTACGATGGCGTCGGCTCGCTTGCCATGGAAATTTATTTTTTCCTGGTTTTGAATGAGGTCCTCTATGATTTGTGAAATGTCTTCTCTTTGCTTGCCATTGAAACTTAATGATAAAATGCTTTCTTTTAATTCACCCGCCAGTTCGACGCTTACTTCTGAAAAATTATTGACAAAGTTTAACGGATTTTGAATTTCATGCGCAATGCCAGCGGTGAGCTCACCTAGTGAAGCCATTTTTTCTGCCTGTATCAGTTGCGATTGAGTTTGCTTTAAGCTGGTGATCGTCTGGTTCAACTTTTGAAACGCATCCGCATTTTCGAGCGCGATAGCTGTATAGATTGCAATGTTGCGCAACATGAAAACATGGTAATCCGAATACGCATTTTTTTCAAAACTCTGCACGGTGATAACGCCCAACACTTTTTCTTTGGCCTTTAACGGCAAATAAATGAGTGACACGGCCTGGCTGCCGGCCTTTGGCGTAGGAATGGTTTGTACATAATCGTGATATTGTTTTTCCAGGTCGCGCATGATGATTTCCTTTCCGCTTAGGAAGCACAATGCACCAAAACGGTTTTCTTCGTAAATGGAGTTCGAGTAAAAAGGCAAAGCCTGTCCATCTTCGTACGTTGAAGGAAAGTCCAGTCTTTTTAGCGCGTCATTATAAATGCCGATTCCAAATACAGCCGCATTCATCATTGAATTCACATTATCGTACACAGTACCGATGATCTTTTCGACGGATAGAGAAGAAGTGATCTTCCGACCAATTTCACTAAGCAATTGAACATTGGCATAAGATTGTTCCAATTCGTCTTTTTGAGCAGAGAGTTCACGAGCCTTATTATCAATTTCCTTCTTTTGCCGTTGCAGCAGCAAATTTGCCCTTTGCTTGTTGCGATTATTACGAAAAAGAATCACCGCGAGGACGATTACAGATGCCAAGCCGCCCAGAACCATCACGAGGAATGAACGTTCCTTTCGGTTCTCAGCCTTCTGGAGTTCTTTGTCTTTTTTCAACAGGGCAATTTCCGTCTGCTTTTTATCCAGGTCGAAGCTTGCCTGTAACATAGTTGTCTTCCTCGCAGTTTCTGCGCCAAGCAGGCTATCCTTATAATTTGATGAAAGCACCTGGTATTTGTAGGCGGTGTCCCACTGTCTCAATTTAGCCGCTGATTCAGCAATCAGTTGTGTTATTTCCCGAAGGTAAAGACGCCATCCTACTGAATTTGCCAGTTGGAGGGCGTTCTTCGCATAGTACATGCCACTATCTGCATTTCCTGAATGAGTATGTGCCTTGCCGATAACCCAGTCGCCCCAGGCTTCATCTTTGGGACTGCCTTTAAAGTGATTCAAGTATATTCTTATGTGATAAAAAGCGTGCGGGAAATCTCCCATACGCTCATACACATCACCGATGTTACCGTGATCAAGTGGAACGCTACTTGGATCTTTTAATTCTTCATCGATCTTCAAGCCTTTTGTATAACCGTCCAACGAGGCTGGATAATTGCCGGAGGTCTTATAAGTTTTGCCAATGGCATTGTAAGCTCCCGACATCCCGATTTTGTAGCCTATACTCTCAGCCTGTTTCAGTGCATCTGTTTGATAGGGAATTGCTTTTTCGTACTCCCCTAGAATATTGTACAGATAACCAATTGTCCTTTCAGCCTCCACAACGCTTTTTATGTCTCCTATCTCTTGTGCCAGCTTAAGGCTGCGCAGAAAAGCATCAAGCGATTGAGCATAGTTTCCCTCATCCATAAGAAGATTTGCCCGCATTCTCAACAAATAGACTAACCCTTCTTTGTCGCCGGCTTTCTCGAGATACACTCTACCTTCTTCAAAGGCCTTTCTTGCCTCATCATGTTTTAATGTTCCGGTATAGATTGCGGCCCTTACGGCGAGAGCGTTTCCTTTTCCCGCGTCGTAATTCAATTGATTCGAAAGAGAAAGACTTAATTCGACTAATGAATCTGCCTGTTTAGGATTCGCACGACGCAGCTCTTTAGCCAAAGCATTGAGCGTCTTTACATGGTTCGTGTCTTTCTTTTGTTGCGATTCCAAAACTTTTTTCAGACTGTCTATTACCAGGGTTTGGGCAAGCAACCCATTGATGACCGAAAAGGTCAAAATAAGCAGGACTAGTTTTCTTCTCATGATTAGTTTTTATATAAAAAACAAGAGTTCAGTCGATTTCGACTGTGCGGTGATGTTAGCACAAGTTTTTATGGGGCCGATTTCTGGATGGTAAAATCGAAATTAAAGTATGATTTTTTTGCCAAAAATCACAAAATACGTTGGTCTATAACCCTGAAAACCTTCCATTTCTGCAT
>VBAU01000185.1 GCA_005883855.1 Bacteroidota bacterium | reverse complement strand
GGGGCCATCACCATGATGATGGTTTGAATTCGAAGGGTGATTCGGGAGATCCCGGTTCGCTTCCGAGCCAATCAGATTTGTCGCTGCTAGGGTTACTGCAGCAACCCTATCAAATTTTTCTCCCAATTTTTCTTTCGAATTTGACACGTCATCCCTTTCATCGTACGAATTGGCATCAGAAATGCATGCCAAAGCAGGTTTTCCACTCCCGCCACATCCATGCGAGGATGGACCGTTTTCGTGAGTTGACTTCGTGGGGGTTTTTCGTTGAGAATTCGTTCGTTTTCCCTTCCGTCGTGGGTTAACCTTAGAAGGTTTCGGAACCTCCAATATTTCGCAGTCCAGAGTGACACCCCATTCCTTGAAGTGCACCTTCCTGTTCTTCGTGTCGATTACGGCTCCTCCCGCTGTCAGCGTAGGTACTCCGATAATCGCGTCATATCCTGCCAACCCTACTCTCCTCGTCCATTCGCCGAACTGCATGTTCACCGTCGCGGTGGCGTTGGATTTTGGCTTTGAGCCTCTGATAGCTTGCTGGATTGACAAAGGTTTCTCATGCCTTTGTAAAGAAACACGATTTGTGGTCACAAAGTTATTTCCCACAAAATCGTCTGATGAGCCAGTGTCTAAAAGGGATTTCGCTGGAACACCATTAATCGGAATCGTCGTAAACATCGGAGGTGGTTTCTTGGATTTCTCGTCCATATTGTCATCGTCGGAAACTGAAATCGTCGGTACTGTGACTTTGGTTTCCTGTTTATTCGTGACAACGTCACTGTAAGAACGTCCGTCCCTCTTCGTGTATTGTCTAATTCGTGTAGCTTTGTCCGGTTTCGTGTTCGGGATTATCCTAATCGAATTGTTCTCTAGGTTCTCGTTTTGAGGACAATCCTTGGCGATGTGTCCCTTCTTCTTGCAGGTAAAACACACTCCATCCTTCCTCATTTGATTCTTAGAGGGTCCATCCTTCGTGTTCGTGCTTGTCTTCGGTTTCTGTTCGTTTGACTTCTTGTCACTGGACTTTGTTGCCGTCTTGTTGGTTGTATTTCGGGACGTTGATTTCGTGGAAGCTTCCGAGCTCGCCTTTTTCGTGCTGTAAGGTCCCAGCTTCCTCTCTCGCATGTCCTGATCCGTAGATTCTGCCTTTCGTTTATACTCCTCGTACGGCAGATCGTGAAACGTCACAAGCTTCTTAATCAACCAACCGTCCAAATTCTCACGGAAACTTGTCTCCTTCGTCACCTTAGAAATCGCGTCACCTAACGTGTTCTCAAGCGACTCTCTCTCGACAATGAATTCTGATACAGAACGACCATTCTGCGTTGAATGTGTTCACGGGGAATAAATTTGCTACGGAAAGTTGCCTCAAATTCTTTCCAGCGGAAAGGGGTATTGCCCTTATCCAAAACTTCAAACCAGCGGTATGCAAAGCCATCAAGGAATCCCAACACGTATTCCACAATGTCATCATCCATGTCAACATTTGTTGCCAAACGGAGGTATCTTGACAATTGGCTCAAGAACTGATGAACAGCGTTGTAAGTTCGATCCTTGTCTTTCTCGCCAGAGTACTTCGCTGGAGGGTCCATCTTGAACAGCTTCTTGGTTGTTTTTCTCGTGTCAATTCGTGGGGTTCTTCCCCTGACCGTACGTTTATCCTTCTTGCTCGTTCGGAGCCGTGGATCGTCGTCGTCGGAGCTGCTGCTGCTGCTCGATGAATCCGAAGGTTCGGTCTCGTTAACAGATTCGACGTCTGTTTCGTTTTCGTTTTGCTCAGGGTCTTCGTCCGTCGCAAGTTCGTCGGCAGGTGTGTCTCCCAAAACACCACTACCTGTTTTCGTGGGATTCCTCTTCGAGGTACCGGCAGCGGTTTTCGTTGCTGCGGTGGTCGTCACCTTCCCTTTGGATTTCTTCGAAGTCTTCTTCTTGTACGCCTCCAATTCCTCCGTGGTTTTGGCAAGAACCTCACTGGCTCTTTCAGCTGTCATCGCGCTGATATATTCTTGTTCATACTCAGGATCGTAGGGGAACTTCACCATCAAGGCGAATTCCCTACGGACGTTGTACAATTCGTTTTGGGATTCGTGGGGAAAATCAGGAGTTGATCGCGTATTAAGTACCATGGTTTTTATCGGTTTTCGTCGATTTCGTTCGATTTTCGTCGAGTTCGTGTTGCAACAAAATTTCAGGGGTTCGTGAATTCAGGGGTAATTCAGGGGTTCGTTAAACTGCAGTGTTTTTTTGTACGTTTTTTTGCTTACTCCTTCGCTATCTTCGGACGATGGCCAGTCGAACGTTGATTTTCGTTGGAGAATATTGGTCGTTTGCTAAGCACGCAAGAGTTGTAAAAAGTGTAAGGAAGTCAAGTACAACTGAAGTTGCGATTGATTTCTCTAAAGTAAAAGGGGCTAACTAAACGACTATAAATACGTTACGGAGAATCCTTATCTGTAGAAGTAGAAGAAGTAGAAGATAAACAATAAGTTTTCACCCGCGCATAAAGCTTAACCTTCTCGTCAGCGTTATTCCTAGAAATCGGCCGGTTTTAGAAAATTGATAAGATTCCAGGGATTTTAGAGCAAGGGGGGCCGCGCAGCGCCGATTTTATGTAAATATTTACGTAAATAATGTAAAAATATAAGCGTAAATGCTTCGTCTGGTGAAAAAATTTCATCATCTCGGCCACACTCAGACTTCTCAGCCTCTGACACTTCCACTCCTGTCTGCACTCAGGATCTAGTCTCCCACTATGTCAGAATCACATCAGCCCTCTATTAAAACATTCTTTCAAGCACCAAAGCGTCCCAGGCATGTAATTGAGTCAAATTCAGACTCAGACAATTGGGAAGATAGACCACTATCTAAATCTACAAGACTTGATTCTCTTAAACAACAAGAGGATGAATCTAAAGATTCTGATGATCTCTATGAACCAATCGGAGTTGGCAATAGAGTAGAGCATACAAGTTCTAATGATGCTCAAAATCTCAATCCTACTCCGATAAATGGTTCAAGTTCAACAACAGGAACAAGTAGATCAAATCCTCGAGTGTTTCCTTGGAAAAGTGAATATAAAGAGTTATTCAATTGGTTAGATTATGATCCTATTAAAGGAGAAGCAAGATGTTCTTATCGTGCTTGCAAAATGTACATTATACTATCTCTTTTCAATCAGAGTCTGATATTAGTGTTTGGAAACGAAATGAAATGGAAGCTCGTCGATTTGAACAACATCAAAATACAATTGGACACAAAAATCAAGGACGGAAACCAGGACAAACCGCATTACCTGACTTAAGAAATATTCCCCAAGTTGAATTGACAGACATTGCAATTGCTACGAGATTATCTACAGCTTGGTGGTTGGCAAAAGAAGATGTTGCTATTCACAAATTTAGTTCTTTGGTTATCAATAAACTTATTTCTCATCGGTATGATTGCCACTAAAGGTTTCTTTATCTTATAAATAGTCTTTATCCTCGAAGTTATATTGACGATAAAACTGCATGGGAATTTGTTGGTATTATTGCAAAACATTTCAATCAATTGGTACGCAAACGTGTGATGAAATCTCCAATCTACTCTATAATGGTTGATGAAACAACTGACAGATCTACAAAGATCAAAGTCATTATTTATATTAAATACATTGTTGAGGATGAAAATGGAAATTGGAAATTGAATATTGAATACTTGGACTTGGTTGATCCAGAAACACAAAGTGCATTGAATATCAAAGTAATTTATCGATATTTGAAACTTGCTTACGGATTAGATTGCTATTGATAAAGCTTTACGAAAATATGGATTGACTTCATCAGATCTAGTTGGATTAGGCGTCGACGGTTGTTCAGCAATGCTTGGGGAAAAGAATGGACTTGCAAAGAGAATGAAAGAAACAAGCCCATGTCTTATTGCATTTCATTGTCCAGCTCATCGAATTCAATTGGCAATTCGTGATATTTCTAAAAATGTACGTATCTTGAGCGTTGAGCTTTTCTAATACTAATTTAAGAATGAAATGATTGAAGCTATTGAAGACATTCTTCAACAAGCTTACACGTTTTATAATAAATCAGCAAAACGTCAACGTCGCTTAAAGGAGCTTGCACAAATGAGTCCTGATCAAAAATCAATAGAAGACATTGCAATTGAAACACTTGAGCATGCAGTTGAAGAAAGTTTAAAAGAAGGTATATTATTTGGTCAATGTTATAACTTATTAATATATAGGGGAAGAAGAATTGAAAAAAATCCCAATATTGAAATTGAAAAAGTGGAATACAACTCGTTGGCTAGGACGACGATTATGTTTGGAAGCAATATGTGAAGCATATCCATATATTTTGAATCATCTTAAAGATGAAAGTATTAATTCAACTGATAAAAAAGTTTGCTGTATTGTCATATTACTACTAACTGATTTAGATGAAAGCAAAAGCTGCAGACTTATATTCCAAAATGACGGATTACAATACAATCGTGTTCACATTTTTATGGTGTGATGTAACTAAAATCCTTGGCATAAAACATAAACAAGTTCAAGAACAAAAGCTCCAAATCTCTGATGTCGGTCGACTTATCAAACTTCTTTGTGTTGAATTAACAGAACACTATCGTATCGACTCTGAAATGCCAGAGAAATTTCCCTTGGTTGACGGCTATGGAACTCATATTATGCATCAATTTTGGGGAAAGAACTATTATACAGGTATGTTCAACATTACTTTTGATTCAAATATACTGATATATATTTAAAGAAATCACTTCATTAGAAAAAGAGTTATACTCACGATCTCAGCCTGAGTCACCTGAAATTCCTGAACTTAACATATCTTCTGCAGAAGAGGATGTTGCTCCAACAATTCAACATCATCGAAATACCCGTAGGAAAGATATCTCCTCAGCCTATTCAAGTTTGATACCGAAAAGAAAAGATAGACAGGTCGTATCAGCACAAACAGAACCAATGATTATTGATGAAATACAACCCAAATCTAAGGATGTAATGCCATTTTCTTTCTATTAACATAATTAACTTTTGATTAGTTTATTGTTATATGGAAAGGTCACGAAATTCGAGGGACAGAAACATATTTTCAACCATGGACAGAAATCACTCAATATACAAATAATATCGCTGAGAAATTGAAAAAAAGGTTTCCAGCCACTGCGTTCCTTGATTCATTGCAAATTATGGATCCTCAAGAATGGAAAGATCATCGTGAAAACTATACAAATGGAGGTATCTGAAGTAATGAATAATGTGATACTAATGAATAAAGGAAAAGGAATAAAGTTGAAGTCCGTATTTCTTGAGAAGTGCAAAGCAGCAGAGAAACAATTTGCCAAATTTGTTCCTGATACTACAATTGATATTGAGTTTGTGGATTTCCTTCATGAAAAGTACTATCTTGTCAAAGATATGAGTGAGAAGCAGTTCACAGAATACGTTATCAACTTGAAATCGGAAATATATCCCAATTTTGTACGGTATAAATCCAAATATCCTATTTAATATAACTGTAGTCTATGCCAAATTCTGGCTGTCCTTCCAGCTTCTAGTGTTGATTGTGAACGTGGATTTTCAAATTTGAATCGTATTAAACGAGATGATCGCAACCGAGTTGATGGAGATCATCTTGTATGGTTAATGCGTGTTTCTTCATTTGATATGGACCAGATTGACTTTGAAAAACGTCATCTGCCACTATTGATACCATCTTGGAAAGCGAAAAAAGAAAGAAGACTGGATGGTAGAGCTGATTTGAACTTGGAGTCATAAACTCAGAGTAGTAGTATTTAAAGTGATGTTTTTAGTATTTAAATATCTATAGTATGAGGTACTTTTAGCTCTTCTCTCTCTCTTCTCTTTTCTCTCCCTCCTCTCCTCTCCCTAATAAAAATTTTATATGTGCTCTGAAACTTTGGCCTGTTCTAGAGCAGAAACAAAAAGTTCAGAGCGTGCTCTAGAGTTATAATATGGGAAGGAAAAACGCTGATATGCACACCGGAATTGCGTTCCGGAACGCTAATCGTTTTTGCAAACTTTATCGTGGTCGATGTACTCAATCTCCAAATGACCAATCGAACATTGTAGTCAATAATTATCGACCCAGAAATAATCTCAATCCAACGACAGGAGACGTCTCGTATATGCATATGGGCTCTATAAGGTATTTTTGTGGGAAGGAGGCGCTTGTGATAGGGACTGCACGAGGTGTTCTTTGATGCTGCTCTCGAAAGAAGATGAAGTTATCAAATTCCCGCCTAAAACGCTTCGCGAACTTATCGCTTTCGCTACAAGAATCGACAATCATCAGCATCAACATCGTAAACCTGAATACCGAACTGAAACCATTACAAATACAGAAATCCCACCAAAACCTGATCCCGATATCGACAAAGAGCAAAGACGACAATACCGCATCGCAAATAACCTTTGCTTATTCTGTGGAAATCCCCGTCACCAAAAGGACACCTGTCCCAAGCTTGCCAAAAAATTAGCATCGGCCGCTGCCGTCACCACTGATTCAATAACCTTATCCCCGATAACATATCCCCTGAATC
>VBAU01000592.1:2418-4028 GCA_005883855.1 Bacteroidota bacterium | reverse complement strand
AGCAAACCCCATGAACATGCACAACATTGAAGGGGTTGAATGGGAGAACCAAATTCACCTCTTCAGGCTTGCTGTAACTGAGATATCTTACTCCTCGAACGGCTAGTCATCGCAGCAATAGCTTCCTTCAACGCTTCGCCGACTTACACTTCCTATCAATAACTGTCACCCCTTCAGGGTTGAGGACTTCAATCTAATGATTGGCTATAATCATGTCAGCCCTTCGGGCTTTTTCAGCATAGCTTGGATTACAACCCTGAAGGGGTGACATGATTGTAGAACAAAAGCAGATATGAAAAGACAACCCCGAAGGGTGTCATAAATTATGAACTACCGAAGATCAAAAAACCACAGGGGTGCATGTTGGACCTCATGGAACAAAAGTGCCTTAATTAATCCGAGCAGTATTTGCTGCATAGAATTACCAAATGTACAAGAGTGCGACGCAACGGATGTCCAATAGAGATCCAACAGTCGGCTACATAAAAACCGTGTGTACCCCCATGACAAAAGCAACTACTTTTACATCCTAAATCTGAACTAACTATGATTCTCCTTGTCTTAGGATTCATCATCCTTATTGTTGGAATTGTTTTCCGCTCTATCGAAACTGTGGCCAGGTATGCGCGGGGTTTCATTCTCGCCGGTCTCGTTGTAATGATCATTGGCGTGAGTTTAAGTTGCCTCATCCAGATTGACGCCGGGCAGGTGGGTGTAAAAAAACTGTTTGGAAAAGTTCAACCCGATGTGCTGGAAAGCGGACTTCATTTCATAAATCCTCTTTATGAAGTGGAGAAACTGGATATAAAAACGCAGAACTACACCATGAGTGGCATTCATGATGAAGGCCAGAAGCAGGGCGATGATGCCATTCGCGTGTTGACAGCCGACGGGCTGGAAGTAACGATCGACCTGACAGCGCTGTACCGTATCGTTCCCGCCGATGCGCCGAGACTTGTAAGAGAAACCGGTGTAGATTATGAGTATAAAATTGTTCGACCGATCACGCGTACCCGTATCCGCGACAATGCCGTCTACTACGAAGCAGTCGCTCTTTATTCATCTAAAAGAGATGAATTTCAAAATCGCATTTTCAGCGGCATTGAAAATGATTTTAAAAAAAGAGGTTTACTGCTTGAAAATTTACTCGTAAGAAATATAACATTGCCAGCCGCGGTTAAAAGCACCATTGAACAAAAAATACAAGCCGAGCAGGAAGCACAAAAAATGCAATTTGTCCTCCAAAAAGAAAGACAGGAGGCGGACAGAAAAAGAATTGAGGCCCAAGGCATCTCGGATTATCAAAGAATCATAAGTGAAAGCCTTACCGATAAGCAATTACAATACGAGCAGATAAAAGCATATAAAGAAATGGCTTTATCACAAAATGCAAAAGTGATCGTAATTGGCAAAGGCGGAGCGCCGGTGATCTTAGATACAAAGCAGTGACTATAGCGCTATTGATACCTTATTTTTCAGGCTAGCCGAAATGGGTTGAATTAAAACAAACTCTTCCTCCGTCCTCCCAGTCCCAATACACCTAGCAAACTTCTTGTAAGAACACTGGCAGCGGTACGCTCTACTTGCCTCATCATTGGACTATCAAGAAT
>VBAU01000592.1:1927-2398 GCA_005883855.1 Bacteroidota bacterium | reverse complement strand
TGCGATGCTTGTTGCAGTTTTCCCGTAAGCATTTCATAGGCGCTTTCACTGTCAATGGACTCATTGTATTTCCCTGCCAGTTTGGAGTGCGAAACAATCTTGTCAATTTCCGCATCAGTCAATATATCCATTCGGCTGCGCGGTGGGCAAAGCATAGTATGAACCAGCGGTGTGGGTATTCCTTTCTCATTGAGCATTGTCACGAGTGCTTCGCCAATTCCTAGTTCGGTAATTAGATTTTCTGTTTTATAAAACTCCGACTCGGGATAATTTTCGGCCGTTTGCTTGATCGTCTTTCTGTCCGCGGCCGTAAAAGCTCTAAGCGCATGCTGCACTTTTAACCCCAACTGTGCAAGAACAGAGGCGGGTACATCCATCGGATTTTGTGTGCAGAAGAAAATGCCAATACCTTTTGAGCGAACCAGCTTGACAATGGTCTCAATTTGTTGAAGAAGTGCTGTACTGGCTTCC
>VBAU01000592.1:1450-1906 GCA_005883855.1 Bacteroidota bacterium | reverse complement strand
TCCATGTCACCTTCCTCGGGGGAGGAAGCATACAATTCAGCTAGCATTTGCAGCATGAACGTTGAAAAGAGCTTGGGCCTGTCCTGCAGATCCGTAACACGAACAATTGAGATCATGCCACGACCATCATCGTTGATTCGCACAAGATCCTCCACTTCAAAACTTTTTTCACCAAAAAAAACATCGGCGCCCTGTTGTTGCAGTTCGATCACCTTTCGCAAAATTGTACCTGTAGAGGTTGTCGAAATCTTGCCGTACGTTTTTTCGATGCCAGCTTTTCCCTCGCTGCTTATGTATTGAAGAACCTTTATGAAATCTTTTAGATCCAGGAGAGGAAGATGATTGTCGTCACAGTACTTAAAAATGAGGGCGACAAAACTACCCTGCGTGTCATTTAACTCGAGGATCTTAGAAAGCAATACAGGCCCAAACTCGCTCACGGTCGCCCGCAGACGC
>VBAU01000592.1:0-1407 GCA_005883855.1 Bacteroidota bacterium | reverse complement strand
ATCTTATCATTTACTTCTCCGGCAGCGGCAATACCGCTCAGATCGCCTTTGATATCCATCAATAAAACCGGGACACTGTTGTCGCTTAGATACTCGCTTATAAGTTGCAGTGTTTTTGTTTTGCCCGTTCCCGTAGCGCCGGCGATCAAACCGTGCCTGTTCATGGTCCTCAGCGGCAGTGAAACATTCGCACCTGTTATCACTTCGCCGTTCATCATGCCCACACCTATGAATACAGAATCACCTTTAAAGGAATATCCTTCCTTTATTTCTTGCAGAAAATTTTCTTTTGTTGCCATTAAAAAATTTTGATTAAGGTAAGAATAATGGGGGATTGATAAATCGGCATCACAAGTCCTCTTCCCTTTCAAGCATCAGGATGGCGCTTTGAGGAACAATAAAATATTTCTCGTCCTGGTAAAAAATCTCCGTTCCTCCACCGACCAGGAAGATCGCAAGATCGCCTTCCTTCGTCTGCAATGGAACGTACTTTATTTTCTCTTCTTCCTGCTTCCACGGCTCCTCCTCTGGAGGCATGGGGATTGCATAACCGGGACCTGTCTTTATCACGTACCCTTGCTGCACTCTTTCTTTTTCCTGCACGCCAGGCGGCAGATAGAGACCACTAGCTGTTCTTTCATCGGGTTTTGTGGGCTTAATGAGCACCCGATCGCCAATCACAATCAGCTTTTTTAGTCTGTTATCTGGAGTTATATGCATGACTTGGTTTGATGTTTGTAAATATGATGCAAAGGTAATTGGAGTAATCAATCAGTATTCGGCATCTTTTAACAAAAAAATGAGCGGTTCATTCGATGGCTTCTATTTTCCTTAACTTTATTTGCAATATGAACAACACCCAAACTAAAATAATAACAATAAACGCTTAATCATGGACGGAAAGAAACCAAAAATCTTGTTGTGCGAGGATGATCCGAATTTAGGAAGTGTGTTAAAGAATTACCTGGAGTTGAACGATTACGATGTTACCCTGGAAAGAGATGGGCGGCTTGGTCTTGCCGCTTTTCAACGCGAACGGTTTGATCTCTGCCTGCTAGATGTAATGATGCCTAACATGGATGGCTTTACCCTTGCAGAAGAAATTCGCGACGTTGATCCCGATATTCCATTATTCTTTTTAAGTGCAAAGACCATGAAGGATGACATTATCCAGGGTTATAAATTGGGCGCTGATGATTACATTACCAAGCCTTTCGACAGCGAAGTATTGCTTCTAAAAATCAAAGCGATTTTAAAACGAAACGAAGAATTAAATAAGGAAGCTGAAAACAGGGAATTTGATCTCGCCAGCTATCATTTTAACCCTAAGCTTCGTCAATTGTCCCATGATTCAATTACCCAGACGCTATCCCCAAAGGAAAATGAGCTGTTGAAAATGCTGGCCGA
>VBAU01000184.1 GCA_005883855.1 Bacteroidota bacterium | reverse complement strand
GTTGTTTTTGAATAGCAACATTCCACGCCGATAATAAAGATCCGCATCCGAAGGGCTTTGATGAATGCTGTCGGTCAGATTTGCATAGGGCTGGCGAGACAGCAAATCATCATAAGGAGAACCTGATTTACCATCATTGCAAGCGCTAACGGCAACCAGGGAAATAACAAAAACAAAGAGTGCTCGGATATTTCTCGTCATATTCTGTTCCGTAGAAACAAAACTAAATGTTTACGATATACAACTTCCAACAAAATTGCGGATCAAAGCCTATTTTTAACCGCAGATTTAACGGATTTAAATGAGTCCGTTGATTAAATTTCTCATTATGATCAAACTGGTTAGCGCTACCGCACTGCTTTGCCTGTTCCTTTTTCCGTTTCTACGGAAACACCACCATTACAGGTGACACTCATTACTCATCACTCATTACTCATTACTAACGACTGACGACTCCCGACTCACCGCTCACGACTCCCGACTGACCACCGACACGCTTCTCTATCCCGACGAAGTGCATTTCAAAAACGTTCAGCAACTCACGGTTGGTGGCGATAATGCTGAAGCGTATTGGAGCTACGATAGCAAGTATATCGTTTTTCAACGCACGAATCCGAAAGAAGGTTTGATGTGTGACCAGATCTTCGTCGGTAAAGTGCCGCAAAAGCCCGGTGATAAGTTTGAATACAAAATGATCAGTACAGGCAAGGGAAGATGTACTTGTGCTTTTTTTACTAAAGATGGTAAGCATATTATTTATGCCTCCACTCACCTGGGAGCAGATACTTGTCCACCTTCGGTTGACAGAAGTAAATATGGAAACAAATATATCTGGCCTTTGTACGACAGTTATGACATTTTCATGGCGGACCTCAATGGCAAAATTGTGAAGCAATTAACTCACTCGAAGGGTTATGATGCCGAAGGGACGCTTTCACCTGATGGGAAAAAAATGATCTACACCAGTGATAAAGACGGCGATATTGATCTCTACATCATGGATCTCAAATCTGGAAAAGAAAAAAGAATCACAAACACCCTGGGTTATGATGGTGGCGCCTGGTTTAGTCCGGATGGGAGAAAAATTATCTGGAGGGCGTCAAGGCCAAAGACGACCGATGAGATCAACGAATACAAGGATCTTCTTGCACAAGATTTAGTAGCTCCTCTCAATATGGAAGTATTTGTCGCTAACGTGGATGAAAGTAATGTTCACCAGGTTACTCATTTTGGCCAGGCCAATTGGGCACCCGCTTTTTTTCACGACAGCAAACGGATCATCTTTGCATCCAATTACAAATACAAACGGGGGTTTCCTTTTGATCTTTACACGATAAACGAAGATGGTTCCAGTCTTTCACAGATCACTCACAGCAACACGTTTGACGCATTCCCTATGTTCTCACCCGATGGCAAAAAAATTGTTTGGTGTAGCAATCGGAATAATGGTGGCACTCGAGATACGAATGTTTTTGTGGCGGATTGGGAGGAATGATGAGCGTGAGTAATGAGTAATGAGTGATGAGTGATGAGTGATGAGTATTTTCTTCAGGAAGTTTGGCGGAAAAACGATTGGAGGCCCCCAATCAGCTTGTAACTTAATCCACGATTTTCACTCAAACCTCATGACGATGTTTCTGCACTTAGCTCATACCAAAACTCCGGTATTCCTGGAATCAAAAAAATTAACATTAGAGTGCTACAAAATAACAAAGGAGTTTCCACAAGAGGAAAAATTTGCGATGGTCCAGCAGATAAGAAGGGCAGCCCTTTCAGTTCATCTCAATATTGCAGAAGGGTGTTCAAGAAAGTCCGGTGCAGAAAGAAAACGCTTCTTTGAAATTTCCCGAAGTTCTGTTATTGAGGTAGACGCAGCCTCGGATATTGCGCATGAATTGAATTATAAAACCGAGAAACAGCTACAGCCACTTGGCGGTTATCTTGTTAATACGTTCAAACAATTAACAGGATTAATTGGACAAGGACGTTAATTGACGTAAACCGCTACCTTCAGTACTGATTACTCATTCCTAAGTTCAAGTAATAAATGCAAAGGGTAATTGTGTAAATTAAAAAGGGAAAACATCCGTCATGGAAATGAAGACGCGATCCCTTTTTACAATTATCTTATATGCATAAAGGTAGATCATTTACGCATCTGACAGAAGAGGAGCGTATCAAAATTGAAGTTCTTTTACATCAAGGGTTGAGCTTGGCTTGTATTGCTCGAGCGCTTAACAGACCTGTTTGTACGATTAGTCGAGAAGTAAAACGAAATGGACCGATAGTGTATCATGCATCCAAAGCACATTATTATACGAGTTTAAGGCATCGACAAAAGCGTAAGCACAATATTTTTGACGATGCGATGAAGCGGTTTATTCAGCGGCGGTTGGCATCAAAGAAATGGTCGCCGGAATTCATCTCAGCAATAGGTAGACAATGGAGAAAGGATTTTATCTCGACAGAATGGATTTATCAGTGGATTTGGCAGATGAAATTCTCTCAGGCTAAGAATGATAAAGTCTACGGTCATCTATATGAGTACTTACGACACGCTCGAAGACGACGAAAGCGTGGCCGCAAGCGTAATATGCGTGGCAACATTATAGGCAGGAGATGGATCGACGAGCGCCCAAAACGCGCCAGCCGAAGACAACGACGAGGGGACTTGGAAGCAGATATTATTCTGGGAAAGGATCGACAACCAGGATTGTTGGTGGCTTTGGATCGGAGTTCAAGAAAGACCTGGCTGCGAAAATTGATAATTAAGGATACTGATTATGTAATGGAAAAACTAGTCGGGATCTGCGCGGAGATTGGAGAAGTAAAAACTGTGACTCTGGATAACGATCAAAGTTTTGCAGAGCATTACAGATTGAATTCAATTGGCATCCAAACATTCTTTACGCACCCCTACAGCTCTCAGGAGAAAGGATCTGTCGAAAATAGGATTGGAATAATCCGGATGTTCTTTCCGAAGAAAACTGACTTTCGAAAGGTGAGCGAGCGACAAGTTATGTACGTCCAAAATCTTATCAATGAAAGGCCACTGCGAATGTTCAATTACAAGTCGCCAAATGAAATCCATATATCCTGACCCTATAAAACTAAAAATCTAACCTTTGCATTAATTAGTTGAACTCAGCAATGTTCAATATTTCAACGGACATTTTGTCCTCTTAGTCCAAAGCTCGTAGCTCATGGCTCACAGCTCGCACCTTTTTAAATCACGTATGCCGGAACAATCTTATCGTTCATCGAAATAATTTTACCTCCACTTTCTCTCTTTCTATTTTAGCGTTTATAAATTAATTATCATGAAAAGGATCATAGTATCGCTGATATTGTTCTCGGCAGTTCTTTTCCTAGCGGGTTGCCTTACCACCCTTCATCCGATTTTTAGGGGGAAGGACCTTGTAACTGACACGCGGCTTATCGGCAACTGGGAAAAAGCCAAGGACAAAACAAAAGTCGTCTACCGGCGGCCGGATGCCAATGAGATCAACAATCTTTCCCAGGCGTTGCAAAAGGAGGCAGCTAAAATATATATGCTTGACGAAAAGGATGGACAGGGTAATTTAAAATCCACGAACTACGCTTTCATGGTAAAACTTGGAAAGTATTATTATATGGATTATTACCCCGCAGGTAAAAAAGAACGGCAATCGTCCGACCATTTCTTCGCTTCACACTATATCCCAATGCACAGCATCTATCGAATACAATTCAAGAATAACAACTCTTTTAATGTTCAGCGACTCGACGGTGGATATCTCGAAAAACTGATAAAGAATAAGCAGATCCGCATTAAACATGAAGTAATGGAAGACGGAGGCGTCTTTATAACGGCCCCAACACAAGAGTTGCAGCAGTATCTTATCAAGTATAGTGAGGTGCCGGAGGCTTACAGCGATAACGATTCTTATGCAAAAGTCAATTGATCCATAAACCATCCAAGTATATTTTTATGAATAAGAAATTCTTCCCGATAACAGCTGTGGTGGTAATGATTTTTCTCACTTCCTGCCTGACCAGCCTCCATAACCTCGTGACATATACAACCGCAGTAAGCGACGACAGGATAACGGGGAACTGGCAACATGATGACTTGATAATGAAAATAGAAAGTGTTCCCACAAGTTCCTTTCTAAAAAAAATCAGTTCGGCAAAAGATAATGGCGCAGAAAAGAAATCAGTTTATGACAGCAAAGAGGATTCATTACTATACTCAAGATCTTACATCATTCAGTTTAGTAAAAATAATTACCAATACTATATGGTTTGCTGCCTCACTCATATTTGTGATGATCTGTACGCAGATATAGAACCTCTGACTGCTGAAGCGTTGAATAAACCAACAGAAAGCAATACTGATGACCTGTTTAACGGGGGTAGCTATACAACAACACACAGTATCGCGAAACTTTTTATCCGGGGAAATGAATTAGAACTTCACATACTCAATGGGGATTTTATCAAAGAGCAATTGAAGAATGGAACCGCGGCGGTCAAGTATGAAAAAGATGATCTGTTTGCTACCACACTTATTACCGCTTCGTCCGAAGAATTGCGACAGTTTCTCTCCAAATATGGTAATGATGAACGATTGTATAGCTCAAAAAATACTATTACTTTAAAGAAAATCTGAGAATGGTCTTCAATAAATTCAGTGAGAACAGTAAGGGGATGCATATTGTGCAGCATATCCTTTTTGCTTTGCTGTCTTTTTTTATTCTTTTGAATATTTTCAGGACCAGTAGTCCGCCAGCCAGGGTGGATTATGTTTACACTGCACTTTTTCTTGTCACCCTATTACCGGCTATCTATCTGCACCTTTATTGGCTGTTACCCAACCTCAGCAGGAAGAATTCAATGATCTATTATGTCATTCCATTACTGCTGGTCGCCGCATTTTTCACCTGGATCAATATGCAGTTGTTCGATCACTGGTCCGTAAAACTTTTCCCCGGATTTTTTTTTATATCCTATTATAAATGGTGGGAGATCGCCTTATTCTTTGTTGTTTTTGTCAGTATTACCACCCTGTTCAAATTATCCAAATCATGGTTTGTTGTCAGCCGCCTGCAACGGCAATTATTGGAAACAGAAAAGCAAAGAGTGCAGGCAGAATTAAAAGCACTCAAGGCCCAGATCAATCCACATTTCTTCTTTAATACACTGAACAGTATCTATTCAATGTCACTGGACAAAGATGAGCGCTTACCCGGAACCGTCTTGCAATTATCCGAATTGATGCGTTATTTTTTATATGAATCCAGGGAAGATCTTGTTCCCCTGTCAAAGGAGATACATGTACTCAATGATTATATTGCTTTACAAAAGATCAGGTCTGACGAAAAACTGAAAATAAAAACGGAAATGGAGGAAGATCAGGGGCAGCAAAAGATCGCTCCTTTATTATTGATCGCGTTTGTGGAGAATGCTTTCAAACACGGCGCAAAAGGAAGTACGGGGGATGTTTTCATTAATATAAAATTGACCACCGCGCAAAATACGATTAACTTCCGTGTGTGGTTGATGAAGCCGGGAAAGATGATCATGGCGGGCTTGGATTGGATAATGTCAAAAGAAGACTGGAATTGATCTATCCGCAAAGGCATAAACTTCTAATTGAAAACAGCGACAAATTTTTTTTGGTACAACTTCAATTGCAGCTATGACCAGCGCTATTCCATGTGCGATAATCGAAGATGAACCACTTGCACAAAATATATTGAAAAAATATATAGAAGATCACCCGGCATTGAAGCTGACGGCCGTTTGCAATAATGCCGAAGAGGCACAAAAAGTTTTACTCCGCCAGGATATTGAATTACTTTTTCTCGATATTAATCTTCCGAAACTCTCCGGGATAAGTTTCCTTAAAACATTACCACATCAGCCATTGGTCATTTTTACAACCGCATATCCCGAGTACGCTGTCGAAGGATTTGAACTTGATGCCATCGACTATTTGTTAAAACCTTTTTCATTTGAACG
>VBAU01000183.1 GCA_005883855.1 Bacteroidota bacterium | reverse complement strand
TTTCTTCAGCCAACAATGCCGGTTGTTCCATCGCGGCAAAATGCCCGCCGGGTGAAATTTCTTTCCAATATTGAATGTTATAACCTCTTTCAATAAATCGTCGAGGGGGAAATGGCTCTTCTTTATGAAACCGCGCAATGCCGGCCGGTACTTGTATAACGTCGTGTTCGGAAAAATGCAATGGAACTTTGCTGTTCTCATTATACAGCCTGATGGAGGAATGAATCGTTTCGGTGAACCAATAAAGGCTTATGTTTGAAAGCAGTTCGTCCTTTGAAAAAACGCTTTCAATGTCTCCTCCGCAATCGCTCCAACCGTAATATTTTTCGAGAATCCAGGCACATAATCCGACGGGAGAGTCGTTTAAGCCATAAGCAAGCGTTAATGGTTTAGTCCGGTGCTGGTGGGCGTAAGCTCCTTCTTCCCTATACCACTCATCAGCAGATTTTAAGTATAAATTCTCCTCTTCCGAAAGTTTTTCGCCACTGCCCAGAAACGGAAAATAGGAACCGGGAATATAGTTGAGATGCAAGCCAAGAATTATTTCAGGATACCTTAAAGCCAGTGCGGTGCTGACGGCGGCTCCGAAGTCACCGCCCTGCGCCACGATCTTTTCATACCCTAGCTCCTTAATTAGTTTGTTCCATAAGTCGGCAATGAACCAGAGATTGCAGCCGGAAGTATTTATTTTTTGTGAAAACCCGAATCCCGGGATCGATGGGATAATTAAATCAAAAGGAATTTTGGAACGCGTCAGGATGGGTATGAGTTTCATCATTTCCAGGAAAGAGCCGGGCCAACCGTGTGTGATGATCAGTGGCACCGCATTGTTCTTTTCACTCTTGATGTGTAAGAAGTGAACCTTCACGCCGTCTATGTCGGCAATATAATTTGGATACTGGTTAATTTCGTTTTCAGTATTTCTCCAATCAAATGAATTCAACCAATAGTTGGTTATTTCCTTTACGTAAGAAAGGCTAGCTCCATATTTCCATTCGGAGTTTAGAATTTCATCTGTCCAGCGAGTTCGACTTAGCCGCTGTTTCAAATCCTCAATGGCTTCCTCTGGAATCTTTATGGAAAAACTTTCAATCATTATGTTAAGAAATCGTTCGTTTCAAGCGCTGCTCAATTGATAAATCAAACCTGCTTACGGGCTTGCAAAGGGTAGGGAAAACTGCTGGTTTCATTTCATACGTGTTCATCCTTACGTTGTAACAAAATCAAAATCAGAACAGGAAAACTTACAATTCTTTAGGCGCTCGCTAGTCCTTGTTGTAGGGACTTTAGAAAGCTTATGCTTCTTCTAAATAAGCAAAAATATAGCCGTCTGGATCGGCGATATAAAATTCCTTACCATAAGCCCTGTCGCACAAGGGTTGGACAATATCAATAGACTTTTTGAGAAATTGCTCATATAAGCTTTCAACATTTTCTACTGAAAATACTATGTCCAGGTCGTTGTTCTCTCTTTTGTTTTTTCGCTCTTCCATTGAAGGTTTTCCAGATTTAAGATGAATCGAGCAGCCGTCCTTAATGATCCCCGCGTAGAAATCTTCATAACGAAACGCTAGCTCAAAGCCCAATTCTTCCGCGTAGAAGGTTATTGAACTATTAAGATCTGTCACAAGAAGCTGCGGACTCATCTTTTTGACTTTTGATTGCGCGATCATAATCATGGCGTTCTTATTGGATATATGTTCAGCTCAGTGTGGTAAATTTTTTTGACCATTGCTATTCGTTGCCATACAAAATTTAGACCCTTAGCAAGCCACGGAAACCCCTAACGGCATAATAAGATTCTGCACAGTTGTGATACAGGAAAACAGTGTCATAGCGATGATCACAAAATAAGGCACCGCCGAGTTTTCTAATCTCAGTAGGTGTTTGCACCCAGCTCGATGTTTTCGAATCGAAATTTCCAAGTTTTTGCAGCTCCCTATATTGTTCTGCCGATAAAAGTTCGATGCCCATGGCAGCAGCCATATCAATGGCGTTATTTTCTGGCTTATGTTCTTTCCGTGACTCGAGCGCTTCACGATCGTAACAAACACTTCTGCGGCCCTTAGGACTTTCTGCTGAACAATCATAAAAAATGTATTCACCCGTTTTTTTATCATGACCAACAACGTCCGGTTCACCGCCAGTTCTTTCCATTTCATTGAGCGACCACAGTTTTTCAATATTAGCCTGCAACTTTGCATGCACTTTGGCCCATTCGAGATCTTGATGGCGTGCCATGTGTTTCTCAAAACGCAATTTTAATGTTCTCAGTAGCTCTTCCCGTCGTTCTGGTGCCAACTGCTTTTTGTTGCTTTTCATTTTGTTCACATTTTCATTATCTCTGTTGAATAGGTAACGAAGTTCTAATTGCCTTCGCTTGTTTGAAAATATTTATTTTGATACAAATCTTAGTATCTCGTGGCATCGCTTATGCAGCCTGCCCTGAGGAGCGAAGCGGGTCGCAATCACTTCATCGTTCCGTTTTCATAGAATCAGTTTCTAATCATTCAACCCCCTTCGATCAAGAATTTGCGGTATGTATTTTTCAATCCTTGACTCCCTGGTTTTGGATTGTTTGGGTTGAGAAAAATAAAAAATGTATGCTCTTTGCCGCCCTGGCGTCAAGGCATTAAAAGCCTTTTTCAATACAGGCTTTTTATCTAATCTCTTTTGCAACTCTTCGGGAATTATGAACTCTTCCATCTTTTTAAGTTTCACCTTCAACCCGGCTCTTTCCACTTCAATGGCTTCATAAATGTAGGCTTTCAAAGTTCCTTCCCTAGCAATTATTTGCCGAATGCCGCCGTTGGCGGGAGTGAACCGAACCTGGCGCGCCGACTGCACATTCTTCGTTTGTTGGATCAGAATACCATTGGAGTCATTTAATAATGCTCCTTTAAAAAATAAAAGTGCACAGTATTCTTTAAATCCATGTATTAAAACTATGTTACTTCCCTGAAGTGTGTAGCAAGGACAACCCCATTTCAGTTCTTCGGTGAGCCCACAGTCCAAAACGATCGTTCTCAATTTCTCAAATTCTTTGTGCCACTTTTTGCCTTTATCAAAGAAGAAATTAACCTTAGGATTCATTTTATTGATTTACTAAAATGATTTTTTTGTCGACAGGTCTGAAATACCACGATACCACTGTCAGCATCAGAAGTAGCAACGCGGGAAATATTTCATTCGCGGAATCACCAATTGCGATATGTGAAAATATCGCACTGGACATAACAAAGAAAAATCCTGCATAAGCCCATTCTTTTAGTAAAGGAAATTTAGGAATAAGCAAAGCTACAACTCCCAAAATTTT
>VBAU01000182.1:5284-10881 GCA_005883855.1 Bacteroidota bacterium | reverse complement strand
TGGCATTGCCTGATGAAACTATTGTATTGCCCGGGCATACAAGCAAGCCGGTAGAATTTGATAGCAACGTTATTCAAAGTTCGTTGGGTGAAATACGTGTGTCGGTTGAAATGCTAAAGCTCCGTGAAGAGGAATTCGTCGATCGTGTATTGCAGGGCATTCCAGCAACGCCGCCCAACTATCTGTCAATTATCGAAAAAAACCTGAAGGGCGATTACAGCGATATTAATCCTGCCGATCTTGAAGCAGGCGCGAATCGTTGTGCCATTTCTTAAATTTATGAACTATGGATCAGGGTTGTTCTTCAAAAAACTAGTTGGATATTTGCTTTATGCAACCAATTAAGGATATCCCTTCAAAAGAACCTATACCCGGCATAACCGGTTATTATGCTCATGGCGATAAACACACCTTTGGCTACGTTGAAATAAAGAAAGGAACCGTGATTCCTGAGCACCACCACTTGCATGAACAGATCACTTACGTGATCGAAGGGCAGTTAAACATGACCATCGCAGGCAAGCCTTGTCCTCTTACACCTGGCATGTACCATATCATTCCGTCCGACACACCACATAGCGCCGTCGCTGTGACCGATTGTAAACTGATCGATACGTTCAGCCCAACCAGGGAAGATTACAAATAAGCGAGGTATTTTTTCTTTTAACAGATTCATGTATATTTGAATAAATTTAGACAAGACTAAATTTATTTTTTTACATGGCTAAAATTATTGTGCTGGTATTTTTATCCATCAACTTTTTGCGGGCCTATACGCAAATAGAAAAGATTGACACGGATCGGCCGGACCAAACCGAATCAGCAGGCATTGTTCCAAAAAATTATTTCCAGGCAGAAGTCGGTTTTAACCGGGAAAATGGGGATTCCGATAACTATACGCTCATTCATCCAACAGCGTTGCTGAAATATGGATTTGGGCGAATTGAATTAAGAGTGGAGGCGGTTTGTCACAGCGATTACGCAAGACTCGTTAGCGAGTCAAAACACATAACAGGCGTTGACCCCATAGAAATTGGATTTAAATACCTGGTTGCACAAGAGACGAGGCTCATGCCCAAAACCTCCGTGATCGTTCATCTGGGATTTCCCATGCTCTCTTCGAAAGTATTTCGAACAGATCATGTAGCTCCTTCATTCCGACTGGTCACACAAAAAACTTTTACAGATCATTTTGGCATTGGCGCTAACCTCGGAATGTCGTGGGATGGCTATAGCTCCAAGCCTACCTGGCTTTACACGTTTTCTCCGGGTTTTAACATTGGCCAAAAATGGTATGCCTACGTGGAAACGTTTGGCTTCATGCAAAAAGGTGAATTACCTCAGCACAGTGTTGATGGAGGAATCGCGTATTATTTAAGCGATGATATGAAGCTTGATGTTTCCGGCGGGTTCGGCCTCTCTGAGGCGGCGCCGAAAAATTATTTTGCACTTGGGTTTTCGTTCCGTTTTAATACAAAACGCTAATCCAATTGAAACACCTTCACGATATTTTCAACCTTCATGCCGCCCTCATGCGTCCTGAGCAAGACCCCATGTCCATTATACATTGCCAGGTAGGGAAGGTTATGAATGGCAAAGAAAGTTGCCAGGTAAGACTTCGGTTCAATTCCCGCCTTTATGTTCTTGAATTTTTCAAGATCATAGTGTTGGTAAAATTTTTTCAGGTCTGCAAAGTCAGCATTTGTCGCCATCACAATCTCAATATTTCTCAGGCTATCGATATTTTTTAGAATTTCTTCAGTTTCATGTTGACAATGATCGCAATTTGGATCAAATAGAATGATCAGCACTGGCTTGCTGCTCGGAAGATCGTTCCTGGTATAGTGCGAGACGCTGTCAGTCATTAACAAATCGAAAGCGGGTACTAATCGAGACCTTTTATACGGTGGCAACACGGTTGAGTCCATTTGAGAGAAACAAGAAATCGTGATCCCCAGGCTCAATAAGTAAAGGAATATTTTCTTCACGTCGAAAATAATTAATGTCGAAGGTTTGAAGCCCTTATTGCTAACTGCAAAACGTAAGCCGATTTGAATATCGAATAACAACAAGGAACGTCGAACTGGGAAAGAAATCCGAAATTCGAAATTCCTTGATCCTTGTTCATTATTCGTTATTCTCGACTCATCAAGCGTTTCGCAAACGCGAAGTCTTTCTCCTGTAAGTAATGTCAATGATCACCGGAAAAATTATCAACGTTAATAGTGTTGCGCTTACGAGTCCACCAACGATAACAATCGCCAGTGGTTTCTGCGTTTCAGATCCAATGCCTGTCGAAACCGCCGCCGGAAGTAATCCGAATATAGCCATCACCGCGGTCATCACCACTGGCCGCACGCGACTGATCGCCCCGGCCTTAATTGCTTGCGCGAGGTGCATGCCCTTATCCAAATTCTGTTTGATTACGGAAATAATGATCACTCCGTTTTGAATACAGATTCCAAACAACGCAATAAAGCCAATACCTGCCGAGATATTAAAATTGGTGCCGGTAAAAATTAACGAAAGTATTCCACCGGCTAATGCGAAAGGCACGTTTAGCAATACGAGTAACACATCAGAGACCCTTCGAAATAAAACCAGCAGAATAATAAAGATGATGGCCAGGCTGATGGGAACGACGATCGATAACCTCGTCATCGCCCTGATCTCACTTTCATACTCGCCACTAAACTGGATCGTGTAGCCTTTCGGCAGTTTGATGTCGCGACTTAGTTTTTTCTGCGCTTCAGAAACAGTGCTTCCCAGGTCCCGGCCACGCACGGCAAACTGGACCGCCGAAAATCTTTTATTGTTATCCCGGTAAATAAATGCGGGGCCGCTTTTCAAACATATGTCGGCAATTTCCTTCAATGGAATCTTTGTGCGGGACGATGTAGGGATGAGTAAATTTCCAATTTCCGTTTCGGATTTTCTGAATGGAAGTTGGTACCGCACCCGGATGTCGAACTTTTTTTCCCCATCGTACATCTGGGTGGCCGCTTTTCCTCCAATTGCCAATTCAATTTCGGCATTTGCTTCGGAGGCGGTGATTCCGTAAAGAGCCATTTTTGGAATATTAAGCTGAATGTGTAGTTCTGGCTGACGGAGGTTTTTGACAATGCCGACATCGGTCATACTGGTAACGGTTTTTAGTTCCTGGTAGACTCGCCTTGAAATGGCCGAAATACTATCAAGGTCATCACCAAATACTTTTACAGCCTGGTTCACATCAATACCCGCGATCGCTTCATTTACGTTGTCAATAATAGGCTGTGAGAAACTCCATATGGTTCCAACATATTTGGCATCTAGCTTATCCTCCATTTGCCTTATCAATTCATTTTTGGAAATATGCGATTTCCATTGTTCCTTAGGATATAAATCGACTAAGCACTCAATGGCAAAGAAACCCTTTGCATCTGTCCCATCATCCGGGCGGCCAACCTGCGAAACAATCTCTCTTACTTCAGGAAATTCCAGCAAGTCATACCGCATGCTATCCGCAAGCTGTTTGGCTTGTGGAAGGGAAACGCTCATAGGTGCATCACCCTCCGCCCACAGCGCTCCTTCATCGAGGTGCGGAATGAATTCTGTTCCCAGGAATTTACCAGCAACGAACGTTAATCCCACGATTAAAACAGCGATGGCCAGGCTAAGTCTTTTGTTCTTCATCACCCAGTTGAACAACCTCTCATAGTATTTGATCATGCCCGCAACAAGAAAATTGCGTTTCTCCTGCACATTCTTATGCAAAAGGCGATGAGATAATGCGGGTACAAATGTCAGTGTGAACAGCAAGGCGCCTAGCAAGGCAAAACCAAGGGTGTAAGCAAGAGGAGAAAATAATTTACCCTCTACTTTTTCAAAAGAAAAGATCGGGATTAATGCTGTTATGATGATCAGTTTGGAAAAGAAAATCGCTTTGCCCATGTCAACGCCTGTACGCCGAATGAGACCAAGCTTGGCGATCTTATTAAATTTTTCCATTCCGAGTTCTGCCGCATAATAGCCGAGCGCGACAAAGACCCCTTCCACCATCACAACCGCCCCATCGATCAAAATGCCAAAATCAATTGCCCCGATGGAAATGAGGTTAGCGAACATTCCCTTCAGATATAACATCATGAATGCAAACAGAAGCGACAGGGGGATGATCAGCGAAACGATCAACGTTGCTCTCCAATCACGCATGAACAAAAACACGATCAGGGTCACAAGGAAAATGCCTTCCAGCACATTGTGAAAAACCGTACGCAGACAAAAATTTATTAAGTTCTGCCTGTCATACACCGTTAGCATGTTGACATCTGAGGGAAGCGTCTTTTCATCAAGCTCTTTGACTTTTTCTTCCAGCGCTTTCAATACAGGGCCGGGATCAATTCCTTTTCGCATCAACACGATGCCTTCAACTACGTCAGGTTCATGCCCACGTGCAACGATCCCGAGCCGCGGATTATTGGACTCATAAACTTCGGCAACATTTCTCACCAGCACAGGCGTATTGTTTACATCTTTTATGACAATGCTCTTAATGTCATCAATGTCCTTCAACAGGCCTATTCCACGGACCACAAATGCTTGTGACGTTTTCTCAATTACATCGCCACCCACGTTTACATTACTTTTCGATACCGCATCATACACATCCAGGGCGCTCAGATCGTACTGAGCAAGAAGATTCGGATTCACGCTCACTTCGTATGTCTTCACGGGGCCACCGAATGCAACAACGTCCGCGACTCCTGGCACAGTACGCAAATTCCTGTCGATTACCCAGTCCTGGAGCGTTCGAAGTTCGGCGGGCGTCTTGATCCTGGAGTGCAGCGTGTACCGGAATATCTCATCCGTAGGGCCAGTAGGTGGCGTCAGTTCGTCGTCCGCGCCCTCCGGCAACTGAATGTTGGGAAGCAGGGCAGTGATTTGTTGCCGTGCATACGAATCTTCCACGTCATCCTCAAACACGAGCGTCACCACGGAAAGTCCAAACATGGATTGTGAGCGCAGATTGATCTTTCTCTGCACACTGTTCATGGTAATCTCTACGGGAATTGTTATGAAGCGTTCCACTTCCTGGGCGCTTCGACCGGGCCATCGTGTAATAATGCGAATCTGTGTATTCGTAAAATCCGGGAAGGCAACAATGGGAGTTTTTATAAAACAAAATATTCCAATTATAGCAAGCCCCGCCGTCATAAAAAAAGTAAACATTTTATGACGCAGGGAAAAGGAAATAATATTTCTTACGAACCTATCCATAAAATATATGGGAATAAAAAAGTCATTGAATTAAATAATACGCACGTACTACATTTTTTTCAGGGCCGTAAACACAAATAATCCATTTTGAGATACCACCAGGTCCCCGTCATGAAGTGCTCCATCGTCGATATATGTTTTGTCATTGACCTGTTTGTAGACATTTATCGCCTGCATACTTACATCACACTGTTTTCTAAAGAGTACCACGTAATTCTTGCTATCATCAAATAAAACTGATCGCGATGGGATGAGCAGCCTTTTCTCTGTGCCAGGAAAAAGAATAGAAATATTTGCAAACATTCCCGGCTTCAGCGTATAGTCCGGGTTTTTTAAAC
>VBAU01000182.1:4852-5268 GCA_005883855.1 Bacteroidota bacterium | reverse complement strand
TCACATTGGTCTCAGGATTGAGGATGTTTGAAATCTTTTCCACTTTTCCTGAAAAAACACGGTCGGGATAGCTCAGCGTTGTGATCTGCGCATCGTTGCCCTGTTTGATTTTCGCAATGTCAGTCTCAAACACATTTGCTGTTGCCCATACTTCTTTAAGATCAGAGATGGTAAAAAGGTTATTGGCATCATCCGCACGCAATTCCATTCCTGTGTTCACATTTTTTTCGACAATAAAGCCGCTTATCGGTGCCTTTATACTGTAAGCGGAGGCAGTAGGGTCATTTTCTCCAGGCTCTCCACCATATATCCTTAACACCTCTTTTATTTTATTGAAATCAGCAAGTGCTTTGTTGTAGTCACTCTGCGCGGTTAGATAATCCTTTTCCGAGCTGATTCCACTTTTGCGCATGTCT
>VBAU01000182.1:476-4751 GCA_005883855.1 Bacteroidota bacterium | reverse complement strand
GCAAGCAGCTGCCCTTTTTGAACATAATCGCCGAGTGACACCCTCGCCTCAGCGACGTGCCCGCTCACGACCGGGAAGACTTTCACTACATCATCTTCATTAAAACTTATCTTGCCGGAAAGCTTCAGATCGCTCATCACGTATCCGGAGCGAACCGTGTCCAAAGTAATATTGGCCATTAGTGAATCAGGAATACAAAACACCTGTGCATTACTGGTGGTCTCCTCAGTCCTGGCGCCGCAAGATGTCATAAGGATGGTCACGACAAAAAGCAAAAACAAAAAGACGTTTCTCATATAGGACTAATTATTTTAAAATGTTAATACCGGTAGAAAGATTTAAGTTTTCCAGTGCATCCATCCGTTCACTTTGCAGCCGGTTGAATTGTAGCTTCGAATCCTTGTATGCCTCGTAATAGTCGATGAATTCCAACAGGCTGATCGTGTGATTTTGATAGGCTCGAAGAATACCATCGAGCAGATTCTCATAATCGCCGGTAAACTCTATTGATGCACCTTTGAATAGCCGGTCGCTTTCGAGCAACCGTTTGTAGGCTTTACTGATATCACTTCTAACTTGCAATTCCGCCTGCGACTGCAATTGCTGATTAGCATTTATCTGGAATTGCGCAGCTTTGATATTTCCCTGGGTTGCGATTCCAAAATGGAAGATCGATCGCGGCAGAAAGAGAATTGTAATCGTGTACATAGCTTCCCGCTTTGTCGTAGCTGGCCCCCAATGTAACATCAGGAACACGCAACGCTTTCTGCAGTTGGAGATTCGCCTCGCTAATCCGTACTTGTGACTGCGCTGCCTTCAAATCACACCGATTGATCAATGCCCAATCAACAAGCACCGTGTAGTTGATTGTATTGACGTCAATACTATTAATGTATTGTTGATCAACAACGGGAATGATCGGCTTGGATAAACTGTCACCGGTAAGCAAGCTAAGGTTAGATCGATTTTCGTTTATTTGCTTTTCCAGGTCAAGTCGCTCATTTTGTAGACTAAACTGCAACGCTTGCAACCTTGCGAGCTCCTTAAAAGCAATGTTCCCTTTCTTATACTGCAAATTATAAACTTCGATGAGTGTTCTCAATGATTCAATCTCCTTGTCATATATCGTCACCGGTTCTTGTAAAAAATGCAAGGAGTAAAACGAACTTCGCAGCTGATAACGCAGCGTCCGGATCAAATCGTAAAACTGGTAATTGGATATCTGCGAATTGATCTTTGCCAAGTCAATTTGCTTATTTCTTTTCCCCGCGAGAATGATCACCTGTTGAAGAGCAAGTTCAGTTTGTCCGGTCGAAGAAAAGTCAAACCATTTCTTGATCTCCGGGTTGTACATGCCCTGGTCAATAAAGAAATTGGGATTCGGATAAAGTTTAGCCTGTATGATGGCCGCATCAGCAGCGCTTACCTGGTATCTTGAAGCCAACACCAAAAAGTTATGTTGCAGGAATTGCATTTCCGCTTCCTGGAGAGTAATGCGCAGGGTATCCTGCGCTGTTCCGGAAATGGACGCATAGAACATCAACGTTGTCAACCAACATCGCTTACATTTTTTCCTTTCCATCTTGAGGATCTAAAAGAAATAGTTTAGTTATGAAATGCCTGTGCACGGCATCGTTAGGAAGCAATAAAACAGACTAGCAAATGAGAACTATGCCTTGGGTGGGGGACCCTGGATATCGAGGTAAATTGAGGTTATTTTTTCTTCGATATAGGGGGGAAATTTTGTGTTGCCTGCAAAAAAGTATTCTTTCTTAAGGATCCCGCCCTGGCAAAAATCGTAATCATCGAATTTCGAAGCATGAAAGTAACGGGCACTATCATTATCACTGTCCTTTAGCGGCTTGTGCTTGATATGAAAAACCTGCCCGACGTACTGAATCAAACTATTGATGTCTTCTTGTTGCTGACCGCTGCTATCTATAATGTCCACTTCGTCAACTTGCGCAATGAACATTGCAAAGTTGACATGAGATAACAATAAAATAAGGGCCAAAACTTGTTTCACGCTCGGCAAAAATAGAAATTGGAAATAATACTTCTATGCAGTTTCTTTGAGAAGTTCGTTAATGAACGGTTAACAAAAGCAATTCTCTGATTGCCCGTGCGATCTTTTGAGCCAAATCTCAAAGCCTCATATACCATTCACAAGGTTGCTTTGGGAATTGAATCCTATGGTGACTTAGACATGCTGAATGATGTTCCCAAATTGTCGGAGCAAAGTCATGCATTGTTTTTTCGCAGCCGATTTGTACATTGATCCAAGATGGGAAATTAATCTCAGCCCTGGATTTGGTCTCACAGAGAACTCGAATGATTTTGTTTTTAAAATTCTCATTGGCCGCAGAATAAATTGGAAAAGGGGAAGTAAGACCGAGGTACTGATTAAATAGACTATTTATTCCTTAGATTAGATTCATTAATCAAAACTGCCTACCGTTCATGAACAAGAAAGTTTTTGTTTCGTCAGTACTTTCCTGTTTAGTTTCGTTGTCGCTCAAAAGCCAGATTCTTAACATAGACAAGATCGATACTTCATCTTATGTGCATAAAGCAAAAATCTCCTTGAACATTAACTCCGGATTGGAAGTTGATAAACAAAAAAGCACTCTATACGACGCGACAAACACGCTTGAAATGATGTGGCAGCAGTATAAGGAATTATTCATTGTTGCGGGCAGTTACCGCTTCACATACAACGGCCCTGATGATATTCTCAATGCGGGATTTATTCACGTTCGGTATCGACACAATTACAAAAACAAGATCCAGCCTGAAGTTTTCTTTCAATATAATTGGGACAGTGATCGGGGAATCATCTATCGCATTCTTGGCGGGGCAAACATTCGGTATAATTTGTTCAGGGGAGATCGCTTTGATTTTAATGCAGGCCTTGGATTAATGCATGAGAGTGAAAAATGGAACTATAACGGAGTTGATTCTTCGAAGATTCCGGTGAATAAATCGCCGGTTACCGAGAGTCATTGGAAGATTAATTCGTATGTACGATTGGATTGGAAACCCAACGGTAATAATGATGTTACGTTCAATATTTTTTTTCAGACAAGGCCAGACAGGTTTGAGCCACGAATTGCGCCGTCTGCGCAGTGGGATATTAAAGCAGGAAAGCACGTGGGCTTTTCAATTTCAATTAGCACCTTGTATGATACGGCGCCAGTTGTTCCCATTGATAATTTTTATTATAGCATGAGCTATAGTCTATTGTTCAAATTGTGAGAGAAGTTAGTGTTTGATGTAACCCACCCCTTTCGAAATATCCTCATGCGAAGTTGCTGCTGCCCCTCCAGGGAGGGGATGCGCAGCTCTTAGGTTGAAAAGTATGGTGTGAAATTGCGAGGAATCATGAATTGGGAACTCCGGAATTGGGATTTTCGAATTTCGGATTTCGAATTTCGAATTTGGTGATTTAGACAGCTTCCTTATGTATCTCGCTGGTGAAATGGAATTCAATTTCAGGGTTATTGTTTCGTTCTGTATTGAGGAACCATTCGCTTTGTGCGAGGTAAACTAAATGACCATCTTTGTCATCAGCGATGTTAGAAGATTTGAACCTGGTGAATTCAAACAATTTTTGCGCGTCATTACTGGTGATCCAACAAGCTTTGTAGAAGGGCAGTGTATTAAATTGAACAGAGGCCCCGTATTCGTGCAGCAAACGATATTGGATCACTTCAAACTGCAACTCTCCTACGCAACCAATAATTTTTTTATTACCACTAAATTGAGTGAACAATTGTGCCACGCCTTCGTCGGTCAATTGCAATAAGCCCTTTTCAAGCTGCTTGGTTTTCATCGGATCTTTATTGATCACCTCTTTGAATATCTCCGGCGAAAATGAAGGAATACCCGTGAAGTAAAAACTTTCACCTTCGGTCAGCGTGTCGCCAATCTTAAAATTGCCTGTATCGAACAACCCGACTACATCACCGGGATAAGCTTCTGAAATAATATCTTTTTGTCGGGCCAGGAAGCTATACGGGTTGCTGAAGCGTACGTCCTTATCAAGGCGAACGTGGTGATAATATTTATTGCGTTCAAACTTGCCGCTGCACACTCTCATAAAAGCAATCCGGTCACGATGTTTCGGATCAAGGTTGGCATGTATTTTAAAAACAAAGCCGCTCAATTTATCTTCTCCGGGGCATATTTCGCGTTCGGAAGTCGGCCGGCATTGTGGCGTCGGAGCAATTCGGATAAAAGTTTCAAGCAATTCTTTTACGCCAAAATTATTGATCG
>VBAU01000182.1:0-412 GCA_005883855.1 Bacteroidota bacterium | reverse complement strand
AGTTCTATATCCTCGCGCAGGACTGCTGCATCCTTCTCCCCTATTTTCTCATCAAGTAACGACATGGACAGATCAGTTATGCGGACCACATCTTCATCTGCAGCTTTTGTGTTCGGCGTAAACAGCAAAAGGTCCTTGTCGAACAAATCGTATACACCCTTAAACTCTTTGCCGCTATTGATTGGCCAGGTCATGGGGTGCAGCGATATTTTTAGCTCCTTTTCTATTTCTTCCAAAAGATCGAACCGGTTTTTCCCGTCACGATCCAGTTTGTTAATAAAAACAATCACCGGCGTATTGCGCATTCTGCATACTTCCATCAGCCGTCTTGTTTGTTCCTCTACACCATTCACACTGTCAATTACAAGGATAACGCTGTCGACAGCGGTCAACGTCCGAAACGTATCCTCGG
>VBAU01000591.1:2776-3020 GCA_005883855.1 Bacteroidota bacterium | reverse complement strand
GGCGGAAGCGCACTTCCCAATGATGGACAGGTGCACGGTGTCTCTCCCGGCAATAAATACGTATTGCCGAAGCCTCCGGGCATGGTCTATGTTCCGCAAGGAACATTTCATATGGGCCCCAGTGATGAGGATAAAGCCTATGCTTTCAGTGCACGCAACAAATCAGTTTCCATCAGTGGTTTCTGGATGGATGCAACTGAAATCACCAACAATGAATATCGCCAGTTCGTATTCTGGGTTCGTG
>VBAU01000591.1:0-2721 GCA_005883855.1 Bacteroidota bacterium | reverse complement strand
CAGGCAAAAATGAAGACGTTAAAATGGGATGATCCAAAAACTATCGAGTTGCTTGGACAGTCTGATATCCTTCTCGCACCCGATGACAGGATATTTGGAAAAAAGGAAATTGATCCTTCAAAAATCGTTTATCAGGTTGAAAGATTTAATCTGAAGGAAGCTGCTAAAAGAGAAAATGCAAATAAACCGCGATCAAGCTTTATAGAGAGATTCCCTGTCCGTGCTTACCCTGATACTTTAGTTTGGATAAGAGATTTCTCATATTCTTACAATGAGCCGATGACTCAGCGTAATTTCGCTCACCCCGCTTATGGTAATTACCCGGTAGTAGGAGTGACCTGGAAACAAGCGGACGCATTTTGTAACTGGAGAACACGTTACCTTAATTCTTTCCTCGAATCAAAGAAGAGGGCTCAGGAATCGGATTTCCGTCTTCCTACAGAAGCACAATGGGAATATGCCGCACGTGGTGGCAGATCTGAATCAATGTTCCCATGGGGTAACTATTACTTAAGAAACAAGAAAGGATGTCTGCTTGCCAACTTTAAACCAGGCCGCGGTAACTATCCTGAAGATGGTGGATTTTATACGGTGCGTGCCGATGCTTATTGGCCTAATGATTTTGGTTTGTATTGTATGGCAGGTAACGTGGCTGAGTGGACTTCTTCTATTTACTACGAAGGTTCTTATAACTTTCAGCATGATATGAACCCTGATGTGCGTTGGAATGCCAAAGACGATGATCCTCCTCGTATGAAGCGTAAAGTGATTCGTGGTGGAAGTTGGAAAGATGTAGGCTACTATCTTCAGACAGGTACCCGTGCTTATGAGTACCAGGACACTGCTAAGTCGTATATCGGATTCCGTTGCGTAATTGATTTACCAGCCGCTCCGGCAAAGGGACGCCGCAAATAAATAGATGTCGCAAATAATAACGGAGGTAGTAAAAACGTTTTATTTGCGACATATTTATGAAAGTGTGTCTTATTTAATCTCGTAATTTTTTATTAATCTATAAATCGACCCTACTATGCTGTTCTTTAAAACCCACAAAGGCCAAGTCACCTTAAACTTTTTATTCAGCTTCTTTGCGGCAGTTGTAATCTTTGCCGCGATGATGAAAATCCTGCACTGGCAGGGAGCTGATATCGCGATAATGGTTGGACTATTATCCGAGACAACCGTATTCATGCTGATGGCATTTGCAGTACCTCCACCCGAGGAACCACATTGGCAGAGATACTTCCCTAACATCAATGAACACCCGGATGTAGAAAGAGCTCGTACAGGAACATTTGAAGTTACCCCTCTTACTTTGCCAGGCGCTTCAGGAAACGGATATGTTGAAAGAGGCAGATATCACGCCAGCGAATCTTGGTCGCTTGAGTGAAAACTTTAGAAAACTTGGAACAACTGTAGATCAAATGAGCGATATTTCTGATGTGGTGGCTGCTACCGGCGACTATACTCAAAAGACAAAAGAAGCATCGAATGCCCTTGTTCAAATGAAAGACGCCTACGTGGGCGCCGCAGGCAGCATTCATCATCTTAATACCGCTGCTGAAGGAACAAAACAGTTCCATGAGCAGGTACAGGTGTTAACCAAAAACCTTTCTTCGCTGAACACCATTTATGAATTAGAGCTGCAGGATACTAACAACCACCTTAAGGCAATGAACCAGTTCTATAGTAATTTGGTCCAGGCTTCTGAGGCTATGGAAGGTAGTGTGGGCGATGCAAAGAAAGCACATGATCAGATAGCGTTGCTGGCAAATAACCTGGGTCGTTTGAACCAGGTCTATGGTAACATGCTCAGTGCAATGCAGGGTCGTGCATAATTATACTAAGATCTAATTGGGTTCGTTTTATAATAATAATATAGAATCCGTATCCCGTGATTTTAAAAAATGAATAGTCACCTTTTCTAATCAAAAAAACCAAACGTCATGGCTTTACCTCGCGAGCCCCGGCAGAAAATGATCAATATGATGTACTTGGTGTTAACAGCCCTGTTAGCACTGAATGTATCATCTGAAATTTTGAATGCCTTTAAAACCGTTAATAGAAGTCTCGAGAATACCAATACAACAGTTAATAAGTCTACTGAGACTATTATAAAATCTCTTGTTGATAAGCTAGCCGACCCAACTACTGCTGCGAAAGCGCAGATATGGTATCCGAAAGCGCAGCAAGTCCAGGGTTTTACTAAACCCGTCTATGACTATATTCAAAAATTAAAAGACAGAATCCTGGTAGAGTCAGGTGGTGATCCAAAGGATCCAACTAAGAGATTTAAAGAAGATAACCTGGATGTTGCAACACGCATCATGATTGAAAAAGGAGAAGGGAAAAACCTGTTGAAGTTACTCGGTGAGTATAAAAATAATTTACTTAAAAATGTTGATCCTTCAATAGGAGAAGAATTTAAAACCTCACTCCCTATCATTCTTGATAAACCTGTGAGCAGTACCAGGGCAGGAAAAACCTGGGAAGGAGCCTATTTCCACATGGTGCCTACAGTAGCTGCTCTTACTATCTTAAGTAAATTTCAGATGGACGTAAAGACATCTGAAAACAGGGTAGTTCAGTTCTGTCATAACAAAGTGGGTGAAGTGACAGTGAGATATGATACTTATGCAGCGTTTGCAGAAACCAACTCAAGTTATGTAATGCCTGGTGATGACATGGAAATAACTGCAGGTGTAGGCGCATTTAGTAGAG
>VBAU01000181.1 GCA_005883855.1 Bacteroidota bacterium | reverse complement strand
CAGTCTCCGGATGATATTTTCCATCAGTTAGGAATTGCAGCATCAGGAAAGGATGCGTGGTGCCTCCTTTGCGAAGGTTGATTTCAATCGCATAATGCTGCCAGGAACCATCATCCTGCTGCACCGAAATAAAATCTACAGCAAACCTTCCCACCGCCCCTTTTTTTGCCAGCGTCTGTGCGATTTTTCTTCCTTCCTCAGCAAGGGTTACATTGTATCTTGTATCTGCGGGGAAAATTGCACCGAAATATATCTGCCCATCTTCGCCGCCAAGCAACTGATCATGCGTGCTTACAACATCAACACGCTGATCAGGGTTAATTACACATTGAACAGAAGGTGACATTTTTATGTCACCTTCCAGGAATTCTTCCACGATCCCACCCATCGATGTAATTTTTTCAAAGAACAAATCTTCGCTCACGTCCTTTGCAACCGTCTTTACATGTTGTGAGAAAGAAGTGGCAATGTTCTCCTCAAGTCTCTCATCAATGGGCATCTCCGGGTAGCGGTAAATTGCATTCCCTTCTCCGCTGAAGCCTTCATTGATCTTGATTACCGCCTTTCTTAACGATGGATTCATACGCTTCAACTCAGCGAGCGACGTGATTACCTCCTGTTTCGTATGCAGATCTTCGTATCCTTCGGGCAGGTTTACCCCACTTTCACGAAATGTTTTTCTGCCGCCGGACTTCGAGCCTTCGTAGAATTTGTCCGGATCGGTTCCAAACAAAGGAATACCCAATTGCACCGCAAGTGTTTTTTCCAGCGGTGTTATGTTGAAACAGGTAAGATGCGCCGTTTCAGGGTTGGTTATGGTTTGCCTGATTGTTTCGATGAGCCTGGGTCGCTCAAGCATTTTTTGAGTAAGTGATTTGGTAGAAGAGTCGCAACAGCTGAGCAGGGTCAGACGCTTTCGTGCATGGTAACCCGTTATGCCCGGCAATAAATGCAAATAGTAGTCAATGATCACGTCGGGTATCGGTACACTGGTGACGTAAATTATTTTAGTCAACGGCATGCGCAGAAGCATTAACAGGCACAGCAGCCGCTCTTCATAATGCACCGCGCCCTTAACCTTCGAAAGAATTTCTATATCCAGCGTAAGAGAAGGAATGATCACTACAGTTCGTTCCGCAAGTTTGTCGGGAAATATTCGCTCATACTGTGTTTTCATGGCCTGCTGAATTTCATTGAAACTCGATCTTTCTCTCTCGGAGCCTGGCTCGGGGAAATGATTACTGCGGGTGAAAGTTTTGCGGGTGATGGGCTTTTCAGTCATGTGAAGACTTTTTGAAAAGTTAATATAATGCCATGAAATGTGATAACTTTCGGCGAAAAGTTTTTGCATTCATTGAAATTTAGAAAGTGGACCTCTCAAAAACTATTTTAGAGCTCGAACTTTACGTCTGATGGTGAGTTTGGTGCTTTCAGAATTCACTACATCCCCCAAGTTCCAGTTTTTCGTCTTTTATCTCGAGAATATTTCTAAATTGTCTGGATGAAAAAACAAACTGCGCTCACTGCGATCTTCACCGATATTGGCGGTGTATTGCTTACAAATGGCTGGGACCGGGGAAGCCGAAGAAAAGCCATCGAGTTTTTTAAACTTGACGCCGAAGAAACGGAGGAACGACATCATCTTTGTTTCGACACGCTGGAGGTCGGGAAAATTACACTCGATGAATATCTTGAGCGGGTCGTGTTTTATAAAAGAAGATCTTTTACAAGGGATGAATTCTGGAAATTTATGTGCAATCAGTCGCAGCCTTTGCCTCATATGCTAACGCTCATGCAACAATTAAAAAAGAAACATCGGCTCAAAATTGTGGTGGTAAGCAATGAAGGCCGTGAGCTTGCCGAATATCGCATTAAACAATTCAAACTCGATGCATTCGCAGATTTCTTCATCGTTTCCAGCTTTGTTCATTTCAGGAAGCCGGATGCAGATATTTTTCGTATTGCTCTCGACATTGCACAGGTGCTGCCGAAACAAGTCGTGTACCTGGAAGACAGACCTATGTTCGTACAAGTAGCACGCGGCCTGGGTATTCATGGGATACGACACATTGATTACAATAGTACTTGCGAGAGGTTAGCAGAGATGAGATTATCCTGAAAGAAATCCGCACTTTCCTGGTAGATGCCATGTTATATAACTCATCCGACAAAATTTTTCATGATTGCATTGTTGCTTTGGCGTAATACCTTCAGGTGGTTAGTGCGTTGAATTCATAACCCAGAGGTACCTTCAGATCCCGCTACCTAACGGAATTTTCAAAAAGAAATTTGAGAGTTCCCGTCTTTCCCCCTTAGAAAGTATCCATTAGCCGATCGGTAAAAGAAAGTCCCCGATTGGGAAAAAACAGATTGTAACGTTGGCATATTTTCTACCTTGCTCTTGACAAATCTCTTACCAATTATGTTGGACAAGAATGCAGATCTGGCAACAGCCGAAGAAATGACCCATCATGTTAGAGGCTGCGCTCTGAACGAGCGAGCGAGTCAAAAGTTTATTTATACGTCTTTCTATTCTATTGCCATGGCCATTTGCGAACGTTACACCAACAATTACGAAGATGCAGTGGAGGTCCTCAATGAGGGTTTTTTAAAAATTTTCAAAGAAATTCATCGTTATAAACCTGCTTATGCTGATGTGGTCAGTTCATTCAAAGGTTGGTTGAGAAAAATAATGGCATGTACGGCCATTGATCATTTCCGGAAAAATCGTAAACATCAGATGGCAACCGATCTGGATCGTGTAGAGTATCAGCTTGCCTCAGTAAGCGAAGATGCGATAGAAAAACTGACTCATAAAGAGATAATCCAGGCCATACGAATTCTTTCTCCGGCTTACCGGGCCGTCCTCAATCTATTTGTAATTTGCGGACTAAGTCATGATGAGATCGCAAAGAAACTCGATATCTCAGTCGGAACTTCCAAATCCAATCTTTCCAAGGCAAGAAAACAATTGCAAAAGATACTATTTAACCAAAACAATATTTCGACGGAAATTGCTACATGAGGCGTTCAACCTTTAAACAATCCTATCCCTGATATTTTTTTACAGATAATTAGAGTGACTTAATTTCCGCACTTCTGTAACTCATCCGACAAAATTTTTTCCCACCACGTCGTTGCTTTGCATAAAAACATCATGAAAAAAATACTTCTTATTTCCCTTATTGCGGTGGTTACAATTGTAGCTACTTATCTCCTGTTCTTTAAAGAGCCCACATTTAAAGCAAAGGGTGGGTACCTGAATAATATCAATGAAAAAGGAGTGATCATTGAAGGCTATGATCCTGTTGCTTATTTCACAGACAATAAGCCGGTGAAAGGCGATCCAAAGTTCGCGGCCGAATACAATGGCGCTACATATTGGTTCGCATCCGCAGACCACGAGCAATTGTTTAAAAGCCAGCCTCAAAACTACGCGCCTCAATATGGAGCGTTTTGCGGATACGCCGTCAGTATCGGCAAACTGCGCCCGGTTGATCCTACAATTTATCAGATTGAAAACGGCAGATTGATTCTTCAACATACTAAAGAGGCCTATGATCTTTTTAATAAGGACTTCAAAACAAGTATTAAAAAAGCTGACCAAAATTGGCCCGCCATTGTAGCGAATCATCTTGGCAAGCCCGTTAAATATGACGAGAAGGGAAAACCGACAGCGTCTTCTAATTAATCCCACATACAACTCTCCAATTTGTAACATGCCCGACACAGTTCGGGCATTTTTTATTTTGAAGCTCTTCATTTGTAATTCACACGACAGAACATCTTTTGCTTGCAACGTTTCTTTGCTTTGAAATCAAGAACATAAAACTGATTAAATAAAAAACATGAAACATTTTACCATGAATCCAAAACAACGCCGGGTACGAGCGCAGTATATCAAAACACTTTCGGAAGATATTGTCAATGGCCTTCTGAAAGCTATCATTACGGTGGGTATATTCCTGGCCTGGGTAACGGCAGCATACTCACAAAAGCACGAGGGAAAATATTTCAATAATCTCGACAATAGAGGAGTGATCATTGACGGTTATGATCCGGTTGCCTTTTTTACTGATCATAAACCAGTGAAGGGTGATCAACAATATCAGTACACTTATGAGGATGCCATCTACTATTTCAGTTCCCCGGAACATCTTGATCTTTTCAAGGCGAATCCTGAAAAATACAAGCCGCAGTTTGGTGGTTGGTGTGCCTTTGCCGTTTCATTGGGACGGGTCGCTCCGATCGATGTGAATACTTTCTCAATCGTGAATGGTCGGCTGGTAATTCAGCACAACCAGCGTGCAGTGAATGGGTGGAGCAAGGATGTGCAAGGTAATCTTGCGTTGGCTGATAAATATTGGCCAAAAGTGTCTGAGCGTGGCGGTAAACAAATTCAAACGAATGCAGAAAAAGCATTTCTAAACAATACCGATAATGACGGAGTGATTTTGCAAGGCTATGATGCTGTATCCTATTTCTCTGACAATAGAGCTGAGAAGGGTGATTCAACATACTCAGCTCGATATAATGGTGCTACGTACTGGTTCGCCTCAGAGGATCATGCAAGCATGTTTAAAGACCATCCTGAAATGTTTGCACCTCAATACGGCTCATTTTGCGGTTATGCAATGAGTCTGAACAAACTTCGCCCGATTGATCCAACCATTTTTCAAATTGTCGATGGCAAGTTGATCCTTCAACACAGCCAGGACGCGTACAAACAGTTCAACAAAGACGTAACTAGCAATGTTGCGAAGGCAACTGGAAATTGGCCCGGACAAGTGCAAAGGCACGCCGGCAAAAAAATAAAGTTTGACAAGCCCGCAAAACCCGCGAGTGACGAAGTTACCGGTGATGTGAAATAATTATTTATGGGATCAGCCGCACATCTCTTCTCGGCACCTGTTGCGTCGCACTCTTGTGCTGCATCAAGTCTGCTCAACAAAATTACCGGCCGATGCACTACACAGGAGACAGCCACGATAGGGAGCCTTTGCGTCCTTTGCGGCTTCTCCGCGGTCTTTGCGTCCAAAACGCGGGACGCAAAGGGCGCAAAGAAGCGCAGGGAGCGCAGAGGAA
>VBAU01000180.1 GCA_005883855.1 Bacteroidota bacterium | reverse complement strand
TGATGAGTGAGATGAGATTGAACAAGAGAAAAACCGCGATAATGATGGATGATATGAAGTGTCGGTTTGACATTGATTCGAAACGACGAGAAGCGTCGACTCAGGTTTCTGAGATTGAATGTATGAAACGTCAGTTTGACGATTGCGGAAAAACTTGTGATTGATTGAAACACCAGATTGATGAAGAATGAAGGATGAAGGAGAGAAAAAACCGTGTATTTTGATAATATTGATTGATGAATAGAATGAGTAGGATGAGTAGGACGCGTCCGCCCAGGATCCTGCGCAGGATTTGATTGAAAACGGAAAAACTCCTAGTTAAGGCGTAGAGCTTGCACAATTGCTTGATGTTTGATTCTTGGAAGGGGTTTTGTGAGAATATCGGCAATTTGTTCAGTGCCGGGGACGTGTTTGATGTTGAAAGTCCCTTTTTCGAGGTAATCTCGAAGGAAGTGATATCGAATATCGATGTGCTTGGATCGTTGATATTCTGGCTCGCGTTTTGCGATGGATTCGGCAGCTTCATTGTCTGTGTAGAGGACAGGGATTGGCAGCTCGATTGAAAGGGTTTGGAAAAATGTGAGATGTGCCAGCATTTCGCGTGTAGCGTCAGACAGGGCCATGTATTCTGCTTCCATTGTTGACAGTGCCACAGTGGTTTGCTTCCGTGATGTCCATGAGATTGGACCGCCATTCATCATGAATATGTAGCCTGTTGTAGATTTTCGATCGACAAGGTTGGATCCCCAGTCTGCATCGGCATAGCCATCGATTCGAAGTGATTTGTTGATGCCGCCGTATTTGATCGAATAGTGCTTGGTGGATATGGCATATTTGAGAATTCGCCGAGCTGCATTTTGATGAGTGACTGTGGGGTCTTGATTGAACTGTGACATTTTGGAGATGGAAAGAGAAGTGTCTGGACGCGTGCAAATTGCGAGATGATTGAGACTTCCAGTTAATTCTCTGTAGAGAGTATCGTCGGCCATTTGTGATTGTGAATCCGCTTTCAGGAGTGGCAATGAATGATCCATCGGAGTGAATGTTGGATTGCATGATTCGAGTTGGAAGCGCTGTGCCATTCGATTGATGTAGCCGATTTGATTGAGAAGAATCATGCCATCACGGCGCTCGATGTTGATGCCAAGGAATGAAGATACGTGACCTTGATTTGTGATTCGGAATTGATGGCTTAGTTGATTGGCGAATTCATCGCATTTGGATTGAGGGCCCATGACTAGAATATCATCGACATAAATTGCAAGGAGAAGATGCCGTTGCTGTGAGATGAAGATACAGGGGTCGAATTCGCTAGATTCGAAGCCAAGATTGATGATTGCGTCGTAAAGAGCAAGATACCAGATACGGGATGCTTGTTTGAGACCGTATAGTGATTTGAGAAGAAGAAGAACGAATTCCGGATATGCGGGATTCTCGAATCCAGGAGGTTGCTTGACATGGATTGCAAAATCGCTGTTGCCGTGAAGGAACGCGTTTTTCGCGTCGAGATGAACAACAGGTAAGTTGAAAAATGCCGCAAGGGCGAATAGGATACGAACATGCTCGATTCTGACAACGGGAGCATACGTTTCATCGAAATCGAAGCCGAATTCTTGAGAATAGCCTTTTGCTACTAGCCTTGCTTTGTATTTGATAATAGCACCTTTAGCATCGCGCTTAACCGTGAGAACCCATTTGACACCAATGGCTTTTCTGCCAGGTGGAAGCTTGACGAGGCGCCAGGTCTGATTTTGCTCGATGCTTCTGATCTCTTCGTTCATTGCTTTGATCCATTGATCTCTGTCCGGCCCTTGAATAGCGACTTCATATGTGGGCTTCTCGTTGGTAGGTTTGACGGTAGAATTGACGATTTTGGGTGGATTCTGAACAACGATCATATCGTACAGCGGTTTTGGAGTTGGAGGATCAGGAGGATTTGATGATTGAGGAGCCGCTGGTTGAGATGAAGCTGAAGGATTGAAATCTTGAGGCACCATGAAGTCGTTTTCGTGAATAGTGATGTTGTGCTCTGTGCCAAATTTGCGTCGCGTGAGATCGTAGTATTCATATAGGGTAGTAGAAGGATATCCGACGATAATGCCTTTCGTAGCTCGATCATTCCATGCAGACTGTGCAGGGCGACGTTCCTCTGGAATGTGGATGTAGCAGAGCGAACCGAAAATGCGAAAATGATCGAGTGAAGGTTGTTCGTTGAAGAATGCTTCATGTGGACTGATTCCTTGAAGGTTTGAATGAGGCAACCGATTTCGAATTTGGCAAGCAGCTTGGACAGCTTTGGTCCAGAATGATGAGGGTAGATGTGCTTGATGTAGTAAAGTTCTTGCTGTGTCTTTGAGGGTTCGATTCTGACGTTCAGCAAGTCCATTCGATTCATGAGAATAAGGAGGTGATTTGAGATGTGTAACGCCGCTTGTTTTCAGGATTTCTGCCATTTGTTTTTGATATTCGCCGCCTACGTCGGTTTGGAGGTAGGAGACCGGTTCGCCGGCCTTGTTTTCTGCATCGGCGCGCCATATTTCGTAGATATCGCGAATCGTTTTGGCATCCTTGTGGGGGGTAAAGTAGATCCAGCAGTATCGTGAAAAATCGTCAATGAAGGTGATGAAATACTTCTTTCCGTCAATTGAAAGTTCTTGGATACCGGACATATCCGAGTGAACGCGCCAGAGGCGTCTTGGGGTGTTGTGTTCATATTGACGGTATGGAAGACGGGTTTGCTTTCCAAAGGCGCATGCTTCGCAAAAGGATTGATGTTTGTTTGTATTTGTGATGAATCCAAGGTTTTTGAGGGTGCGAAATGCTGTATGACCAAGTCTGCGATGCCATAGATGGAAGGCGTTGATGGATGTATCGTTTTGAACGGGATTTGGAGCGTGGTGTGAAGCTGAAGGTGATTGCGTCGGTGAGTGAGGATTTTGGTGATCCTGACTGTGCTGATATAATCTTTCGGATTCATGCATTCTGATTGGCTGAGAGTCGTGTGACTTCGGAGAAAATTTTCCAGTGCTTTCTGGATCATTGACATCACCGTCATAAAGACGCTTTGCGGCCATGCCTCTCGTCGTAATGAGGGCAACCTGCGCCGATTTCGGTTCCCAGACATGGAAGAGGTCATTGATGGTGCGTCCTGGCAATTTGAGGCCTGATTTCGCTGACGTCAAGTAGAAATTGCTCGGATCGAATCTTCGGACAAATTGGATTTCGAATTTGTGATCTCGCATTAGCTTTGAGAAGGACAGGAGGGCTCGTCTGGAATCAGGTGCATAGAGAACATCATGTATGATGTGTCTTGTGCCATTTGAATCGTTTAATTGGACAGATCCGATGCCCAGAACATCACAGAATTCCCCTTTGACTCCTTCCACACGATCCTTGACGGGGTAACTTCTATAATTGAGAAGGCGGTTTTTGAATGGAGTAAGATGAATATTGCAAGATGAATCGACTGACCATAGGTATGGATCAGGTGCATGTTCGATCGAAAAAGCTTGATGTTCTGTAATATTGGCGATGTTACCGCCGTTTCCGCCGTTTCCGCCGTTGAATATGGGATGGTAATTCTCGTTTTGATGATTCTGATTTTGAGGACGGTGCTGATTGACATGGGACCAGCCTTTCTTTGGAGTGTAATTTGGTTTGCTTTCCTTGTTACGACGCTTTTTACAAGAATCGATTGTATGACCAGGCCAATGACAATATCGACATTCGACATAATTGTCGCCATGTTCTTGTTTCATTTTCGCAATGTATTCTCTGCTTGGGCGTCTGTTCTGATCGTAGGGCTGGTTTCTGTAGGATTTACCTTGTTTGCCACGTCGTCGACCGCCGTTATGATGCTTTGTGAAATTGGCTTCGTTGTTGACGGTTGTCGTTGTTATGATCGAGGATTCTTTTTGAGCGCTTTGTTTCTTTGCTGCATCGCGGGCTTTTATCATTGCATATAGCTCAGAAGGGATCATGGTTTTGATTGATTCACCGAGGCCATCTTCATATGAACCCCATTTGTCAATGCTGAGGGTGCCAAAGAAGGTTCGATTGATCCTTTCGTTGGACCATTTTTCTTCTGATTGGAGATGGTAATTGATCTGTTCGATGAGTTGGGAGTATGTGTCGACGTGTTCGGCCATTGAGGTATCATCCTTCTTGAATAATGTTGACAGTTGGGCTTCTAGGACACGAAGGACGACGTTGCTGCTTTGACCATATTCCTTGGCCAATGTTTCCCATACGTCATGTGCCGTTTTGCAATCAATGACTTTGGAGTATGCCGCGGGATTGTCGGTGAGGGATTTCATAATGAAGCCATATGCCAAGCCATGACGACGGTTCCAATCCCAAATACGTCTTTGTTCATCTGACCATGTAGGTGTAGGGTCGCCTTGGAGGATGGATCCGTCGGCAAGTCGGACAAGGCCGTCGTGAACTTTGGGAATGACGTCGCCTGCGGGATTGGGTACGTTGCCATTAACAATATCGAAGAGTTCATGTTGGACGAAGAAGATCCTTGCCATGTGAGACCAGGTGCGATAATTCTCGGGTTTAAAAGAAGGGAAATCGAATTTAGGAAGTGCGAGTTGAGTGGGATGGAGTTGGTTGAGAGTAATGTTGTTGGATGCGGATGGTACTGTTCGAGGGCGACGGGATGTTGTAGCTGTTGCAGACATGTTAATGAAGCGCTTTGGATTTGTTGATTGCTAGAGCGTCAAACCCGGGCTCATAACCTGTTGGATTTTAGAACGGATTATTATTATTCTATAGAAGGGGCTACGTGGCCTTTATATAGACTTGCCGTATATGTGTGTAACAGAACCTTCCAGAAGTAGAAGAATCGAGAAATAGAAGAATTAAATGTTTCTGGAAGTTTCCAGTTCCAACATTCCCTCCTTTGAAAATGAAGATGTGCAGCTGATGCGATTCGATTTGGATTTGAGATGAGGACGTGGAGGAAAAATCTCTGATGAGAGCCGTTGTGTAAATGACAGGCCTGCAGGACTTACACCTGCTGAAAAACCTCCAATTGATGATGATGATGATGAAAGTGAATCGAGATGAGATTGAACGAGATGGATTGAACAAGAGAAAAACCGCGATAATGATGGATGATATGAAGTGTCGGTTTGACATTGATTCGAAACGACGAGAAGCGTCGACTCAGGTTTCTGAGATTGAATGTATGAAACGTCAGTTTGACGATTGCGGAAAAACTTGTGATTGATTGAAAC
>VBAU01000179.1:5715-11177 GCA_005883855.1 Bacteroidota bacterium | reverse complement strand
AGAACTCGGCGTAGACATCATCGAAGCTGGGTTCCCGATTTCCTCGCCAGGCGATTTCGAGTCCGTGAGCCAGATCGCCAGGGTAATCAAAAATGCACAGGTTTGTGGTCTCAGTCGCGCTGTTGAAAAAGACATCGTGACTGCTGCGCAGGCATTAAAATATGCGGCTAATCCGAGAATACACACAGGTATTGGCACATCCGATTATCATATCAAAACCAAGTTCAACTCCACGAGAGAAGAGATTTTACAGCGGGCGATTCAATGTGTTAAATGGGCAAAAAACTTCACGGATAATGTTGAGTTCTTCGCCGAGGACGCTGGTCGCACAGACAACCATTACCTCGCTAAAGTAATTGAATCGGTCATTGCTGCTGGAGCCACAACAGTAAACATCCCGGATACGACAGGTTACTGCCTGCCATATCAATATGGAGAAAAAATCGCGTGGCTGGTAAATCATGTTCCGAACATTGATAAGGCGATCATCTCGTGCCATTGCCACAATGACCTCGGACTTGCGACTGCTAACTCAATTTCAGGAGTGATCGGTGGTGCAAGGCAAGTTGAGTGCACGATCAACGGCTTGGGTGAAAGAGCGGGAAATACGTCGCTGGAAGAGGTAGTTATGATCCTAAAACAACATCATGCGTTGGGGTATCATACGAATATCAAGCCGCAAAAGTTGAATCCAATCAGCAAACTTGTTTCTGACACGATGCGGATGCCCGTACAACCTAATAAGGCAATTGTTGGAAGCAATGCGTTTGCGCATTCATCAGGCATTCACCAGGATGGATTTTTGAAAAATGCCATCAATTATGAGATCATTAACCCGGAAGAAGTAGGTGCTGATGGTTCAAAGATTGTGCTCACGGCAAGAAGTGGGCGTAGCGCATTAGCCTACCGGTTTTTGAAATTGGGATATAATTATAATCGTAACGACATCGATGCATTGTACGACAAGTTTTTGAACGTTGCAGATAAGAAAAAAGAAGTTGAAGACAAAGATCTTCATCATTTGGCGGAGAAGCATTCAGTGGAGGTGGTATGATCAGGTAACCGGCGCCAGTAGTTCTGTTGAGCCTCGATTGCGTCGCACACTTGTACGTTCAGTTCTTTACTCAAAAAGTATATTTTTTCAAAAATAACAATGGCAAAAACACTATTCGATAAGATTTGGGAGAAACATGTGGTCAAACAGATTGAAGGGGGACCATTTGTTTTATACATTGACAAACATTTCATTCATGAAGTAACCAGTCCGCAGGCATTTGCAGGTTTAAATAAAAGAGGCATTAAAGTCTTCCGTCCAGCATTGACCGTTGCGACTGCAGATCATAATGTACCCACAATAGACCAGCATTTACCTATCAGGGAGGAATTAAGCCGTCGACAGGTTGAAGCTTTGAAAAAAAATTGTGCTGAACATGGGGTGGAATTATATGGCCTTGGACATCCGTTCCAGGGCATTGTTCATGTTATCGGGCCCGAATTAGGCATCACTCAACCGGGCATTACGATTGTTTGCGGTGATAGTCATACATCGACACATGGCGCGTTCGGAGCCATTGCTTTTGGTATCGGCACAAGCGAAGTAGAAATGGTTTTAGCCACGCAATGCTTGTTGCAAACCAAACCCAAGGTGATGCGCATTAATGTGGATGGTCAATTGCAAGAGGGTGTTGTCAGCAAGGACATAATACTTTACATCATTTCACAAATATCGGCCAGCGGCGCTACCGGTTATTTTGTGGAGTATGCGGGTTCGGCAATTCGTTCTCTTTCGATGGAAGCCCGGATGACCATTTGTAACATGAGTATTGAAATGGGAGCACGAGGTGGAATGATTGCGCCTGATGAAACGACATTCAATTATTTAAAGGGTAGAGAATTCTCGCCGCAGGACGCTCAGTGGGAAGAGAAACTTGCTGAATGGAGACAATTGTACTCCGACGGCAACGCAATCTTCGATAAGGAGATTTTTATCAACGCAGCCGATATCGAACCGATGATAACATACGGAACCAACCCTGGCATGGGAGTAGGCGTTACAGGTCATGTCCCTTCGCTGAGTGAGGTAAATGAAAAAGAAAAGGCCTCTTTTGAGAAATCATTAAACTATATGGGTCTTCAGCCAGGCGCAAATATGAAAGGTAGAAAAGTGGATTATGTTTTTATTGGCAGCTGCACGAATTCCAGAATCGAAGACCTGCGAATGGTTGCAGGATTCGTGAAGGGGAAAAAGAAAGCCAGTGATGTTGAAGTGTGGGTGGTTCCTGGCAGTAAGCAGGTCGAGAAACAAGCTATCGAAGAAGGGATTGACAAGATATTCGAGCAGGCTGGATTTCAACTTCGTCAGCCGGGTTGTTCTGCATGCCTCGGTATGAATGAAGATAAAATTCCAGCCGGGAAATATTGCATTAGTACAAGCAACAGAAATTTTGAGGGTAGGCAGGGGCCCAATGCAAGAACATTTTTGGCAAGCCCATTAACGGCTGCAGCCGCCGCTATTACCGGAGAGATTTGCGATGTGCGGGAAATGCTGAGCAGTGAGAAGGAAAGTGTGTTAGCGGGGGATCAAAATTATAATTAAGACGCTGTTGCGAGGCGTCCTCGCCTCGCTCAAGTAATTCTATCGCCTGTGGCAATAAAAAAACTGAAAGTGGGTAAATCATTTAATAAAATAAAAAGCACTGTTGTTCCGCTGAACATCGAAAATGTGGACACTGATCAGATCATTCCCGCGCGGTTTTTAAAGGCCACAAGCAGGGAAGGATTTGGGAAAAATCTATTCAGAGATTGGCGTTATAATAACGACGACGAAAACCAACCGAAGCAAGATTTCGTTTTGAACGATGCAACATATTCAGGAAAGGTCTTAGTCGGGGCAAAAAATTTTGGTTGCAGCTCGTCGAGAGAACATGCAGCCTGGGCAATTAAAGATGCCGGCTTTGATGTAGTGGTCAGCAGTTTCTTTGCCGACATTTTTAAAAGCAACTCGCTTAATAATTTTTTGCTTCCGGTACAGGTGAGCGAAGAATTTTTGAAAAAGATCTTCGACGCGGTTCAAAAAGATCCAAAGACGGAAATAGAAGTGAACCTCGAACAACAAAGTATCAAAATTACGGCAAGAGGAGAGCAAGAAAGTTTTGACATCAGTACATATAAAAAAACGTGCTTGCTGAATGGATATGATGATATTGACTACTTATTAAGTATAAAGCCAGAAATCCAGGAATTCGAAACCCTAAAAAAATAGTAAACTTCAAATGCGCAAGAACATCGTAGTAATAGAAGGCGACGGCATTGGACCGGAAGTAACGAGGCAATCTATAAAAGTGCTGAATACTGTGGCTGACAAATTCAACCACGAATTCGAGTACAAATATTGCCTGATGGGGGCCATCGCCATTGACAAAACCGGTAATCCATTACCTGATGAAACCATTGAAGCCTGTTTAAACAGTGACGCGATTCTGTTTGGCGCAATTGGCCACCCGAAGTATGATAATGATCCCTCTGCCAAAGTAAGACCGGAGCAGGGATTGCTTAAGCTAAGAAGGTCTTTGCAATTGTTTGCAAACATCAGACCTGTCAACACATACCCTTCGCTGCATCATTTGTCACCGCTGAAAAATAAAAATCTCGAAGATGTGGATTTCATCATCTTTCGTGAATTGACTGGTGGCATTTATTTCGGCAAGAAAGAACTGAGTGAGGATGGGGCACAGGCGATCGATGAGTGTATTTACACAAAACCGGAAATTGAACGAGTGGCTAACCTGGCTTTTCAATTTGCTCAGAAACCTGGACGAAGAAAAAAACTAACACTCGTCGATAAGGCAAATGTGCTCGAAACATCGAGACTTTGGAGAAAAACAGTGCAGGAGGTTGCAAAGAAGTATTCCGACGTGAAAGTTGACTACATGTTTGTAGACAATGCAGCCATGCAGATCATTCAAAATCCAAAACAGTTCGATGTGATACTCACTGAGAACATGTTTGGTGATATCATCAGTGACGAAGCAAGTGTGTTGAGTGGTTCCTTGGGTTTGTTGCCTTCAGCGTCGGTTGGTACGGGCACCGTGCTATTTGAACCCATTCATGGTTCCTATCCCCAGGCCGCGGGCAAAGACATTGCAAATCCTTTGGGCTCTATCTTATCCGCAGCCATGATGCTGGAATATTTGGGTATGCCCAAAGAAGGGAACCTAATCCGGGAGGCAGTAAACTGGACCCTGGAGAATTCCTTTGTTACAAAGGACCTGGACCCCGTCAATTTTTATTTTACGTCCACTATCGGTGAGCTAATTACTGACTACGTGAATGGTAAAATCCCGGCCTCTGTAAAAAAAGAGAATATTGAATTGAGGAAATCAACGATAATCTGACGCCGGAAGTTAAAGGTCGGACCTCAGATATCCGACTTCATATTTCTGGTAAAAAAGTTGCTTGCGGAGTTCTTTTTTTGGATCAGCGGATGTATATTTACAGAACAACATCCCTTCATGAACAAAAGGATTCATAATATCACCTCTATAATAGATACAATTATTATTGTGGTCGTGATTATTATACCCTGTTTAAACGGAGGTGGTGTTTAGGTACAACTAAAACAAAGTAAATAATACGACCCGCCTCTAACCGGCGGGTTTCTTTTTGTAATACTAAAAACATGAAATGAATTATTACAACGACGATACCATTGTTTACCTGGATGGGAAGTTTGTAAAGGCAACAGACGCAAAGGTTGACCTATACAGTCAATCGCTACACTATGGTTATTCTGTTTTCGAAGGCATTCGCTCGTACAAAACGGCACATGGCCAAACAAAGATCTTTAAAGCAAAGGAACATTTCGAGCGATTGATTGCATCGGCCGATGCACTGAATATTCCATTTAATTATAGTGTCGAGCAGTTGACGGATGCCACTTATGAGGTGCTACAACGCAATAATCTGCAGGATGCCTATATCCGCCCTTTGGTGTATAGTCCTGCCAACATGAGTTTCAACAGAAACCTGGAATCGCACCTCGTGATTGAGGTCTGGGAGATGCCATTATTTTTCGGGGAAAAATTACTAAGAGTAATGACCTCTTCATTTGAGCGTCCCAATACAAAAGCTTTCAAAATCGAAGCAAAGGCCGCAGGTCATTATGTCAATTCCATTTTAGCAAGCCAGGAAGCAAAAGCCAGTGGCTTCGATGAGGCGTTGCTCCTCGACCTAAATGGAAATGTGGCAGAAGGCACTGGGGCCAATGTGTTTTTTGAAAAGGGCGGCGTGCTCTACACACCACTCACGGGGAACATTCTTCCTGGCATTACTAGAGCAACCGTTATGGAGATCTGTCGTGAGTTAACCATCCCGGTGGTTGAGAAGTTTTTCAAAACGGAGGAAATAAAAGGTTCAGACAGTTCTTTTTACTGTGGTACTGCAGCAGAAATTGTGGGGCTCGA
>VBAU01000179.1:0-5698 GCA_005883855.1 Bacteroidota bacterium | reverse complement strand
ATCTTCTTCACATTAAAATGGGACGATTCACTGGGCGCGGTGATACAGAATGCATATAAAAAAATAGTTCGGGAGGAAGAGTATTTTGAAGTGTCCGAGAAACCCGCCAGGACTAACGCCTCGGAAAGAAAACATTCCACTATGCGTCGGGTAAACCCAACAGAAGTTGAATAATATGAGACATACGAAGTAAAAAAAATGGCGGAGCTAAATAAATATTCAAAGACAATTACACAGGACGCAACGCAACCGGCTGCGCAGGCAATGCTTTACGGGATTGGGTTGACGGAAAACGATATGAACAAAGCGCAAGTGGGAATCGTGAGTATGGGATGGGATGGCAACACATGCAACATGCATTTAAATGAACTGGCCAAGATTGTGAAACAATCTGTGTGGGATAACGATTTGGTCGGACTTGTTTTTAACACCATAGGCGTCAGCGATGGCATAAGCATGGGCACCGATGGCATGCGATATTCATTGGTGAGTCGCGATATTATTGCCGACTCGATTGAAGCAGTGTGTGGTGCACAATATTATGATGCATTGATTGCTGTTCCGGGTTGCGATAAGAACATGCCTGGTTCGGTAATCGCTATGGGAAGACTGAACCGCCCGGCCATTATGGTCTACGGAGGTACGATTGCCGCTGGTCGCTACAAAGGTGAAGACCTGAATATCGTTTCTGCTTTCGAAGCTTTAGGTAAAAAAATTGCGGGACAGCTCGACGACGAAGATTTTAAATGTATTGTTCAGCATTCCTGCCCTGGTGCCGGAGCCTGCGGCGGCATGTACACTGCTAACACAATGGCCAGTGCAATTGAGGCGCTGGGAATGAGCCTGCCTTACTCATCATCCAACCCTGCGCTCAGCGAAGAAAAGAGAAAAGAATGTGAAGCGGCAGGAAAGGCGATTCGGTTGTTGTTGGAAAAAAATATCAAGCCTTCGGATATAATGACGCGAAAGGCATTTGAAAACGCTGTCACTGTAATAATGGTGCTCGGGGGCTCGACAAATGCCGTGCTGCATTTGATAGCCATGGCAAAAAGCGTGGGTGTTGAATTAACGCAAGATGATTTCCAAAAGATAAGTGACCGCGTTCCGGTGCTGGCTGATTTCAAGCCTAGCGGAAAGTACCTGATGCAGGATCTCCATCAACACGGAGGGATTCCGGCTGTAATGAAGTACCTGCTGAAAAATAGATTGTTGCATGGCGATTGTTTGACCGTAACGGGAAAAACCATTGCCGAAAACTTGAAAGACGTGCCCGATTTGGACTTTCAATCACAAAAGATTATTCATCCGCTCGAAGCGCCGTTGAAAGTAACGGGTCACTTGCAGATACTTTACGGAAATCTCGCCGCCGGTGGCAGCGTAGCGAAGATCTCTGGTAAAGAAGGAGACAAGTTCCAGGGAACTGCCAGGGTATTTGATGGGGAATTTGACTTGATCAATGGAATCAACTCTGGAAAGATCAAGGCGGGCGATGTTATTGTGATACGACATGTGGGGCCAAAAGGTGCGCCTGGTATGCCTGAAATGCTAAAACCAACTTCAGCCATTATAGGAGCAGGTTTGGGAAATTCTGTGGCCCTCATTACGGATGGAAGGTTTAGCGGCGGCACTCATGGCTTTGTGGTGGGACATATAACGCCGGAGGCCTATGATGGAGGTCTCATAGCCCTGGTAAAGGATGACGATGTGATTGAAATCGACGCTTCCAAAAATACCATTACACTAAGAGTGCCTGATGAAGAGATAGCGAACAGGAGAAGTAGCTGGAAACAACCGGCGCTGAAAGTGAAGAAAGGTATTCTTTATAAATATTCAAGACAGGTGAAGACGGCAGCGGAAGGATGTGTTACGGATGAGTAGCTCGGGACTTAATTGAAATACCACTATTATCTGATGAATCAAAAATGAAAAATGGAAACGATACATAAAATAAAGTCGAACACTTCGGAACAGAAAACTTCGAAGCCCCCCCTTCAGGGGACGGAGCGGGAAAATATTTCAGGTAGTGAAGCGGTGATGCGTGCGTTGGCTTGCGAAAAAGTGGATACCATATTCGGCTATCCGGGGGGCGCCATTATGCCAATTTATGACGCACTGTATGACCACGTGAAGAAAGTCAACCACATTCTTGTTCGCCACGAGCAGGGAGCCATTCACGCCGCGCAGGGGTACGCGAGAACATCGGGAAAAGTGGGAGTCGTATTTGCGACAAGTGGACCGGGCGCAACTAACCTGGTGACTGGTTTGGCAGACGCGATGATCGATAGCACGCCGGTTGTTTGCGTCACGGGACAAGTGTATGCTCATTTGCTCGGGACGGATGCATTCCAGGAAACTGACGTGATCAATATAACCACACCAGTAACAAAATGGAATTACCAGGTCACCGATGCTACCGAAATCCCTTCTGTGATGGCCAAGGCTTTTTATATTGCGGGAAGTGGACGACCCGGCCCGGTTGTGATCGACATCACCAAGAATGCGCAATTGCAGAAATTTGATTTCGACGGGTATAAAAAAATCGATCATATCAGGAGTTATCGGCCAAAGCCAATTGTTCGCAAAAAATATGTTGAAGAAGCTGCCAAGCTTATCAATTCGGCTGAAAAACCTTTCGTCATTTTCGGACAAGGGGTAATTCTTGGCAAGGCCGAAAATGAATTCAAACAATTTATCGAAAAAGGTGGTTTACCCACTGCATGGACCATAATGGGTATGAGTGCTATCCCGACTGACCATCCACTTGCAGTTGGGATGTTGGGGATGCACGGGAATTATGGACCGAACGTGTTAACAAACGACTGCGACGTGTTGATCGCTGTAGGGATGCGATTCGATGATCGTGTAACAGGCCGGCTCGACAAATATGCAAAGCAGGCCAAGGTTATTCATCTTGATATTGATCCGGCGGAAATCGATAAAAATGTAAAAACGACAGTGTCGGTGTGGGGCGACTGCAAAGAAACTCTCCCTCTTCTAACTGAATTAATTGAGCAAAAGGTTCATCCGCAATGGCTCGAACGTTTCCATGAATTTCAAAAGAAAGAAGAGGAAACTTGCATTATTCCCGAACTGAATCCAACCAGTGAAACGCTTTCGATGGGCGAGGTAATAAAATTGCTCAACGAACTCACTCATGGCGATGCAGTGATGGTTACGGATGTTGGCCAGCATCAGATGGTAGCGTGTCGCTACACGAAATTGAACCATACAAAAAGTAATATTACTTCCGGTGGATTGGGAACAATGGGTTTTGCGCTGCCCGCAGCGATCGGTGCCAAATTTGGTGCGCCGAATAGAACCGTCATTGCTGTGATTGGTGATGGTGGTTTTCAAATGACGATCCAGGAACTTGGAACTGTTATGCAAAGCCAGGTGAACATCAAGATTATCGTGCTAAATAACAATTTCCTGGGCATGGTGCGCCAGTGGCAGCAATTATTTCATGACAGAAGATATTCTTTCGTCGAAATCAGCAGCCCGGATTTTGTACAGGTTGCAAAAGGATATCATATCGATGGCCGATGTGTTTCAAAACGAGAAGAATTGAATGACGCATTAACAGCAATGCTTGATCACAAAGGACCCTACGTGCTTGAGGTAATGGTAGGGAAAGAAAACAATGTGTTTCCCATGGTACCACAAGGATGCAGCGTAGCAGAAATCAGGTTGAAATGAGCAGCTAATAAATTAAAGAATATGTCTAAACAAGAATATACAGTTACGGTGTACACAGAGAACCAGGTTGGTTTACTGAATCGTATTGCGATCATTTTTTCTAGAAGAAAAATCAATATCGATAGCTTGAATACTTCGCCATCCGAGGTAGCAGGTGTTCACCGTTTCACCATTGTAATTAATGAAACGGAAGATGTGGTAAGAAAACTCTGCCGCCAGATCGAGAAACAGGTGGAGGTGTTAAAGGCGTATTATAACACCAACGATGAAATTGTGTGGCAGGAGTTGGCGATGTATAAAGTGCCAACCGATGTGATTGCAGAGAAAGTAAAGGTGGAGCGACTCCTTCGTGAGTATGGAGCGAGAGCCGTCGCGATTCGTAAAGATTATATCGTATTTGAGACGAGCGGACACCGCGAAGAAATTGATGCCTTGATAAAAGCATTAGAGCCATTTGGCCTGATCGAATTTGTCAGGAGTGCAAGGGTAGCCATCATAAAAACGAGTAATGGCTTTCATGAAAAATTAAAAGAGTTTGAATATCGTGAACCAAGCGAGGAAGTGATAGAGAACGAATATTTAAATGAGACGGAAAAAGAGAAAATTTTCAGTATGTAATATGGAAACATCGTTTACCGAAATATTAAATTCGAACCAAAGTCGCGAAGAAAAATTGAGACTTGCGGCAGAAAAAATTCGTCAATTGAAAGGATATTCATGGGTAGGTATTTATGATGTAGGTGACAAAGAGATTACCAATCTGGCATGGGCCGGAAGGTCAGAACCAGTCATTCACTCTTTTCCAAAGGATAAAGGACTTAATGGAAGAGCAGTAATGAAAAAACAATCGGTGATCGTAAACGATATAGACAAGGATGAGGATTACCTTTTGACATTTACAAATACCCAATCAGAAATAGTGGCTCCTGTATTTGATGCAAGTGGACGACAGATTGTTGCGACAATAGATGTTGAGAGTGAAATGGAGAATGCTTTTGCAAACGAGGATGTCATTTTTTTGGAAGATTGTGCTAGGCAGATATCCGGGCTGTGGAGCGAGTAAACGTGAAACGTGAAACGTGAGACGTGAATGGTTCAGCTCACGATTGACGAGGTGGAATAGAGTTACTGAACCCCCGCATTGCTGCGTAGCGGGACAGGCGCACCAGTGAGTGACACAACAGGCGATCAATAGAATTGTTGTCGCCAGTCTAATAAGAGAAAAACTACAAACTAAAAACAAGTACAACATGGCAAAACTAAATTTCGGCGGTGTGGAAGAAAATGTAGTAACTCGTGAAGAGTTCCCACTCGCCAAAGCACAAGAGGTCCTAAAAAATGAAGTCGTCGCCGTGATCGGATATGGAGTGCAAGGACCCGGGCAAGCGCTCAACCAGCGCGAAAATGGCATCAACGTGATTGTTGGTCAAAGAAAAAACTCCAAGAGTTGGGACAAGGCCGTTCGCGACGGTTTTATCCCCGGTATAAGTCTATTCGAAATTGAAGAAGCTCTGGAAAAAGGAACTATTATTTGTTATTTGTTGAGTGATGCCGCACAAATGAAATTGTGGCCAACTGTTGAAAAATATCTCACACCGGGTAAAGCCTTATATTTTTCCCATGGTTTTGGGATCACCTTCAATCATCAGACGGATATTGTGCCACCGAAAGATGTAGACGTATTTTTAGTTGCGCCAAAAGGTTCGGGAACATCATTGCGGAGAATGTTCCTGCAGGGTCGCGGATTGAATAGCTCGTATGCGATTTTCCAGGACGCAACCGGGAGAGCATTTGAAAGAGTCGTTGCATTAGGTATTGCCATTGGTAGCGGGTATTTGTTTGAAACAGATTTCAGGAGAGAAGTGTATTCCGATCTTACCGGCGAAAGAGGTACGTTGATGGGAGCGATCCAGGGGATTTTTGCCGCGCAGTATGAAGTACTTCGTTCAAAGGGCCACACCCCATCCGAAGCATTCAATGAGACTGTTGAGGAACTAACTCA
>VBAU01000590.1 GCA_005883855.1 Bacteroidota bacterium | reverse complement strand
GAATATCAGCAAAAGAACAATGCCATGGCGAAGGGCAGAATTCAGTTATATGAAAAAACTGCCCTATCGTACAACAACATGACTCCTGCTCTTGCCGATTCGTTTGCTCAGAAGTACTTTATTAACCGGACGCAGCAGGAAACGACCTTGGAAGAATACTACAAGAAGATAAAGTCGTCCACGAACGCAATTGTTGCATTTGAATTTTACCAGGCAGAAGTTTACTTACTCACACAGGTCCGGGCAGTGATCATGCAACAAATTCCGACGTATGGTGAGTTCCACAATGCTGTTAAAAAGAAAGAGTAGTTAGCGCACCCATTCGGCTTCATTGAAACACTTCCCAAAAAAGGAGATTCAAGGAAAAGCTTTGTTTAACCATCTTTGAAGTATGGTTTACAAGGCTCACCCCAATGAGAATTTGGCTCTGTACTTATTTTATTTCAGGGCGTTTATCCAGACATTTTGGACAATTATCGAGAGTTAGCTAAAAAGCGGGTTTTTACCTTTTTCTTTGCTCATGCCTTTTTCGAAGCTCGCGCAGGTCATTTTTCACCTGGTAGGGTGGTTCCTGTTTTTTAGCCTGATCATCGCCTTCACGCACCATTCCCCGGGTGGTGAAAATGTGATTCATGAGATTTTCTCTCTGCCGTATGTAGTATTCTATATTACCTACGTGTGCATCTTTTATGCGAATGCAACTATTTTAATGCCGCGGTTTTACTTCAGGAAGGAACATCTGCTGTACTTTATTTTTCTCGTCGCCCTTTTAATTGGAGTTTATTTCTTGTCCCCCTTTGATCACCTGATACGGCATTATAATCCGCCCGGCCCGCCACGAGGAAACGAGATGAGACCAACGGGCAAGGTCGGTCCCAGGTTTGACATCATCAGCCTACTACTATTTGTAATGATCTGGTCTCTTAGCTCTGCGATATCGATTGTGAAAGAGTGGAGATACACGCTGCAAAGGGTTGTGCTGGCGGAAGCGGAGAAGGCGAGGGCGGAGCTTGCGTTCCTAAAAGCACAGATCAACCCTCATTTTTTGTTCAATACTTTAAATAACATTTATTCGCTGGCAGTCACTAGGAATAATGACACGCCGTCTGCGATTATGAAGCTATCGAATATCATGCGCTATCTGACAGATGATGCCACACATGATTATGTCCCTTTGCAAAGCGAAGTGGAATGTATCAGCGATTATATCGAGCTGCAGCGGCTGCGGTTGAATCAGAAGACTGAGATCAATTTTTCCGTTAACGGTCACCTCGATGAGAAACAAATCTCTCCGCTAATCCTGATCACCTTTGTGGAAAATGTTTTCAAATATGGGGTCAGCAATCATGAACCTTCACCGCTAATCATAAAAATTTCGGCTGAAGAGCGAACAATTACTTTGCTTTGCCAAAACAAACTTTTTAATACGGTAAGAAAAGTAGAGAGAGAATACCCGAACAAACATTTACTCAACATTACAACAGATAACGGCGTTTACACCGTTCTATTGACCTTGCAGTTGTGAAAATGAAAATGAGACTATGCAGTTAAAATGTGTTGCGATAGATGATGAGCCCCTGGCATTGCAACTTATCAGGGAATATGTTGAAAAATTTCCAGAATTAAGGATGGTTCAAACTTTTGATGACGGCATAAATGGAGCCGAGTTCTTACGCAATAACGAAATTGATCTTTTGTTTATCGATATCAGTATGCCCGATGTTACCGGCATTGAATTGGTAGGTTCCCTCGAAAAGAAACCATTGACCATTTTTACTACCGCTTACAAAAACTTTGCGTTCGAGGGCTTTGAGCTGGAGGCAATAGATTATTTGGTGAAGCCGATCGATTTTGAACGCTTTAGCAAAGCGGCGACCAAGGCGATTGAGTTCTTCCAGTACAAGCAAAACACAAAGGAACAGGCACAGGCAAGTCTGTTTGTGCGATCTGAATATAAAATAGTCAAGATTGACCTGGCAGAGATTGAGTACATCGAGGCGTTACAGGATTATGTCAAAATTCATTTGACCCACGACAAGCCGGTTCTCGCTTTGATGACGCTAAAGTCAGTCTTAGGAAAACTTCCGGCAGACAGGTTTAAAAGAATTCATCGAAGCTACATTGTGCCCATCGCTAAGGTGCAATCAATCCTGAATCGCAAGGCGCGACTCGCCTCCGGCGCCGAACTTCCGATCAGCAATAATTACCTTGACTTTATTGACCACTGGCTGAAAAAATAGTCTTACACCTGTAAGGTCTTTGGAGACCTTATGTCTGTATCACATATTTTTTTATTGGTTCAGCACAGAAACTAATCCGGCATCAACTTATCGGCAAAAAAAATTCATTCGCCGATATTTTTTCCCATACATTAAACTTTCTCAATTGAATCTTGTCACACACCCAACCTACAATTATAGCATAACTCTACCTCGCTCGTTCTATCCCTTATTTTAATTTCCTGAATCACTGTTGGAATCATTTCTAAAAATGGTAATGGAAAAACTATTTCGTTAACTATAAAAAACAAAACCCATGATTACGAGAATCAGTTGAAGCACGGCGTCTATTTTCGGCGGGATAAAAGATTATTTCATCGGCGCATCCTCTCATTTTCAATTTTTTTAACAGCCAACACATAAAAGTCCGTCCCATCCCAACGTTGATTCAATGGTTGCGCATTGAATTCAGCGGGCGAATCAAATTGGAAAAAACCTCTTTCAAAAAAAGGCCATGAATACATTTATAAAGAGCACTCCCTTTATTATTTTATTCGCCGCCAACTCGACTAGGGTAAAGGCGCAGTTGGATCTCACCAGGTACGAAGTCGGATTCTCTGGGAGCGTATTTATTTATCAAAGTGATCTTACTCCGTCAAGACTGGGGTCATACCGGACAATAAAACCAGGCATTCAGATTTTCCTCAACAGAGTTATTGATCCCATATTTTCACTACGAACCAATCTTTCTTTTGGGAAATTAAAAGGAGACGACTCGAAATACGCCGTACCTGAATACAGGCAGCAGAGAAACTTCAATTTTAAGACACCTGTTTTTGAAATTTCGGAGCTGTTAGTTGCTGACCTGTTGAAAAATAATTTAG
>VBAU01000275.1:14249-14504 GCA_005883855.1 Bacteroidota bacterium | reverse complement strand
ATTGGTTATAGCGATGTCACCATTCTTCACTCACATCTTTATTCAAACTATTATATTTCTTCAATCCATGCACCGATGGCGGCGGCTTTTAATGATGCAGGCTACATTAATCGTTATGTTCAGTCGTTGCGAAGTGCATTGGAGGGGAAAAAACTACGCTATGCATGTGAGCCTCATGAGTTCAATAAAAAAGGCGAAGCGATCGGCGAATTGATCGGTGGTAATCTTTCACTGTTAGCTCACCTGGTAGGAACG
>VBAU01000275.1:13622-14084 GCA_005883855.1 Bacteroidota bacterium | reverse complement strand
ATTTGGCCAAACAGCGTATGAAACAATTCATGATGCGGTGAAAGAGTATGATTATCCCGTTTGCTTTGGATTTCCTGTGGGTCATGGCAAAGAGAACTACGCCTTAAAAATAGGAGTGGGCTATAAGTTGAGAGTTGGGAAGAGCAAGGTTAATTTGGAAGAATAGCACAGTGAATTTTAAGACGTCGTGACCGTTTATGATTTTCTTGAATTACTTGCATGGACCAGTCTGTTTAAGGAAATTGGTACCTAAAAAATTCGTTCGCTATCTATCGGTGGCGAAGACACTAAATGATTAAACCCACGGCCAGGCATGGGTTTAATTTGGGTTTTTAAATATTGTTAGTAACGGCTATAAAAATTCCTCAGCCTTGAAATGAAATTACCATAAACATTTTCTTTGATCGACTTCATGGTTTCTTCCTCCTTAGGAGGATTTTGTTTTGCTTTGTTGAGCAATGT
>VBAU01000275.1:3830-13552 GCA_005883855.1 Bacteroidota bacterium | reverse complement strand
CCCAGCCCAGCCCTGTTACGAATACTGATAGTCATGATTCCCTCTGAGTAGATCGTTCTTTGAGTGGTTGTGATGGTTGCTTTTACCTTACCATATTGTTGTATTACCGAGTCAGGTTTGTATACTGTCTCTTTCACCACGACATCTTTCGAAACTTCTTTTGTGGAGTAACTATCATTGAATCTTCCAAGATTTATTTGTGTAAAATGCGTTTCTACATATTCATCCGGAATAATATTCTGTCGTTGAGCTTCTACGGATGAATAAAATTTTACAAACTCATTGCAGCTATTGTTTTGAAGAACCCGAAAAATATCATTGTCGTAATTCCTCAATTGGTAATTGTAGGAACTATAAATGACCCCATAGTCGTTAGCAGGAAGAATGACTACTCGCGTAAGCGCTGCCTCATAAGATTCCTTCAGCATCTGCTCAATCGCTGGATCACCAGGTTTAAGCCGGGCCGCCGCCTGGAATTCATGGTACGCTGACTTATAATTCTCGCGGTCATTGTAGCTCATCCATTTTCGGCCTTCGCTCCATATTCAGTCACATAGGATGAATAATCTGTCGGGTGAATTGCCTGGAATGCGCCGGGAGACCTGAAAATGGAATTGTACAAATTCTGCAAAGCTCCATATTCATTGTAGATCGATTCCGACTTCAATTCGTTGTCAGTTTCTGAATACCGGCGTATCTGGTTTTCGTGGTCGGTAACGGCGTAGTGATACGCATCTCTTGCAACAGACTGAAGTTTGGGATCATTTGGATCCTTTTGTAGTTTTTTGACGGCTGTCTGCAGAGCTTCATCGTAATTTCCTTTGTTATACAATTTGCTCGGCGATTTGCAACTGACCATCCAAAGAGTTAGGAAAAGAAAGAGGACGGGGTAGATTTTTTTCATAAACATCATTTTATAATTTGACGTTCAAAGATTACGGCTTGTAATTGTTTCGGTAATGAATTAAGTCATCGTTAACAGTTTCGATAACGAAGGTCAAGCAGTATTATTATTCTGGTCGTATTATTACGTGGCAATCTTAGGGAGATTTACTGGTTTTTGCGCCCCATTCTTAGAAATATCTCTCGTAGCAGGCCATCTAGTATTTAAGGATGTCACGAATGAAATTGTGGTATTCATCAAACTTCGGAAGGTTATTATGTCCTCCATTTTGAATCCGAATGAGCGTAATCTTATGCGGATTTAATTTTTGCAACGCTTCGCTTTGCCTGATCGGTATCAACCGGTCTTTTGTTCCGTGAATGATATAGGTGTGGCAGTTTACCTTTCGGATCCATTTATCCGTTCGCAAGTGGTAGCGCAATACGTACCGTATAGGAAGAATGGGAAGAAATCGCTCAACAACCTGCGTGAAATTGTAGTAAGGTGAATCCAGGATGAGATAACGAGGACGGTTTTCTGACGCAACCTTCGCGGCGAATCCACTTCCCAGGCTGCGGCCATAGACGATAATATGGTTTTCGGCATATTGCTTCAAGAGATTTTCATACACAAATTGCATGTCGCTGAGCATTTCCTTTTCGCTACGCTTACCTGTACTTTTTCCGAACCCGCGATAATCAACAAGCAATACATCATAATTGTATCTGTAAAAATCACGGGCGTAACGAGCCCATCCTTTAATACTCCTTGTGTTACCATGAAAATAAAGAATCAGACCATGTGGTTGTTCACGATAGAAGTGAAGACCATTAATGCGAACACCCGGTTCTATGTCAAAAAATAATTCTTTAAAAGGAATATCGTAGCGAAAGCGGAAATCCTGTTTCAGCTTTTCCGGCTTGAAAATAAATTTCTCCTGCAAGAAATAAACGATAAGCGATAGTGCAACGAAGCCCAAAATAATATACCAGATGAATGAGGGCAATGAGTGTTGGCTTCATTATTAATTATTGATTATTCACAGTGCTCTACAACGTCCTCGTCATGCGGACCCGATGGCTGAAGGCTTCAAAGGTCAATCCTCAACTCTTTTCAGTTTCATATTCGTGACCGGCGCAACAATAAGCGGGAATTTCTCAACTGTGACATTGCTCACATCCAGCCCAAAGCCTCGTTCCTCGGAAAGACTGATCTCTTTCAACCAGAAGTAAATTTTCATGATGAATCTTTCCATGATTGGTAAATCATTATCCTGGCTCAGGTATTTTTCCAAAACTATGAATTGAAAATCGCCGACGACATTGCTTCTCTCAAGGCTTTCATACCGGCTCATAATGTTTACTTCTTTGTTCGCTACGAGGTCTTCCACCACTTTCCTGAACATGAGATTAATCCTCGGTTCTACTCTAAACCCCAGCCTGAATTCTATCCGAATAATATCGTTGGGAATAATGTGGTCAACTCTATACTCGGAAGTGTAAGGGTCGTCCAACGTGTCCACATGTACAAGCCAATAGATATCTGCACGCTTTGGTTTTTTATTGAGAATGGAATAGATGATTTTATGTTCGATCTCTTTAGGGTTATCAGCGCTTGTGAGGTAAACAAGGTGCGTAGCATATTTAGACACAGACCTGTCATTGCTCAACTCCTGTATCCTGGGAATGTAATTCTCCAGCCTGACGAATTCCACGTAACGGTTTTTGATTTTTCGGCTTTTGAACCAGATGTACATAATGGAGAATAACCCCCCGCCAACGATCACTGTTACATATCCGCCGTGCGGAAATTTATTCAAGTTGGCAAAGAGAAAGCTTAATTCTATCGTGAGATAAACAGTTAGGTAAAGATAAATCAGTCCCGATTTCACCCGTCGTGATATAAGGAAATTGGCAAACAAAATAGAAGTGGCGATCATACACAGGGTAATTGCCAAACCATACGCTGCGCCCATGTTTGTTGACTTTTGAAAATACAGTGTGATCCCCACGCAGCCGAAAAACAAAAGAAAGTTCATGCCGGGGACGTACAATTGTCCTCTCTCTTCAGTCGGGTATCCGATTCGAAGTTTCGGCCACAAATTCAAACGCATGGCCTCGCTCACCAATGTAAATGAGCCGCTGATCAATGCCTGGCTGGCAATGATTGCAGCGGCAGTCGCGATCAGAATTCCAAACAGCCTGAACCACTCAGGTATAGTTCCATAAAAAGGATTTCCTACTGACACGTCAAAAACCTGGTTACGGTAGTGAGCCAATAGCCAGGCACCTTGTCCGAGATAATTTAGAATCAGGCAAGTCTTTACAAAGATCCAGGAATAGCGAATATTCCATTTTCCGCAGTGACCCAGATCGGAGTACAGTGCCTCAGCACCGGTGGTGCACAGAAACACTGCGCCAAGGATCCAAAATCCTCTTGGATATAGTGTCACCAATCGTATAGCGTAATGAGGAGAAAACGCTTTCAGAATATACCAATCATCGGCGAGGTGGCTAATACCTACGATGGCAAGCATTAAAAACCACAGCGACATAATGGGTCCAAACAATCTACCAATAGATGCTGTACCAAACTGCTGAACAAAAAACAAGATGGTGAGGAGGCCGAGGACTATATAAATGATAGTCCAATTACCAATTACGCCGATCCCTGGTAGCTGACGCAACCCTTCTACTGCTGATGTAACCGAAATTGGCGGAGTGATCATTCCATCGGCGATTAGTGCGGCGCCACCAAGCATGGCAGGAAGTACCAGCCAGCGTTTTTGCCTTCTTACCAGGGCGTACAAAGAGAAGATGCCACCCTCACCCTTGTTGTCGGCCTGCAAGGTCAAAATCACGTACTTCACGGTTGTCTGCAGCGTCAATGTCCAAATGATGCAGGATAATCCTCCAAGAATCAGCTCTTCGTTAATAACTTTCCCATTGATGATTTCGTTTAAAACGTAGAGTGGTGAAGTGCCTATATCTCCATATATAATCCCGAGGGCAACAAGTAATCCGGCGAAGGTGACTCTATTAGTCGGTATTCTCACTTTTGTGAAATTGTTTTTGGCTTGACCTGGTTTTTAAATTACAGGACATCATTTACAAACACAGTTTGCGGAACACCGAAACTCGTGGAGCTAAAATGACTCCCCAGACAACCTTCCGTATTGTTTTCTTGTCTTCTAACACGTAATTAACAAGAGGTGGCATTAAACGCAAAATAAAAACGGCAATTTTGCCTGCAATCTTTAATTTTAATGCGCAAAAAATCAGAGTATTATGTTTAGCAAGCCAGTGATTTTTGTTTTGGTTTGTGTGTTGGCTATTGGCAATATTCTTAACGCGCAAAGAATAGTTTATTCCGAGCCCGACAAAGACGATAATCGTCGAATGAATTTTGAGGTGGTAGGCAAGATCCACGGAAACTTCATGGTTTATAAAAACACCAAGAGCAAGAACTGGATTGCTTTGTTCAATAATGAGATGAAAGCGATCTCAAAGGTTGAGCAAGATTACATTCCCAATGATCACTTGATCAATGTAAATTTCTTTCCATACAATGACTTTTGTTATGTGATTTACGAATATCAAAGAAGAAATACGGTCTATTGTGAAGCTGTAAAGATTGACGGCAACGGAAAAAAAATATCAGAGCTTATCCAACTAGACACAACTCACATTGGTCTTGCCAATAACAACAAAGTTTATAACGTTATTTCTAGTGAAGATAAGAGCAAGATCATGGTCTTCAAGATCAATAGCAGAAACAAGGAGAGATACCTGGTCACGACTAACCTTTTCGATGACAGTTTGCGCCTTTTGAAGAGGACTGCACTGACGATGCCTATGAACGAACACGATGATTATTTGGATGAATTCAATGTGGACAACGTCGGCGATTTTGTTTTTACCAAGTTTTCACGCCAGAATAGTGATATAATTTCTCATGCTTCGATGATCATAAAATCGATGGATGCGGATTCATTTTTTGTCAAAGATCTTGACATTGACAAAAGGTTTCTTGATGAAATACATATCAAGGTCGACAATTACAACAAGCGCTATTTTCTAACATCTTTTTACTACAAAGAACGACGTGGTAATATTGACGGGTTTTATTTTTACGTATGGGACAAGACAAGTGGTCAGACACAATTAGAAAATACTGTGACTTTCGCAGATGAGTTAAGAAGGGATGCACGCGGGGAGAACAATTTAAAAATGGCTTTCAATGGCTACTTTATTCACAATATTGTAGTTAAGAGGGATGGCGGTTTCATTATTGGGAGTGAGGCGTTTTACACTACTTCAAGATACAACAACTGGAACCGATGGGATTATCTCTACGGCTCGCCGTTCGTGAGCCCGATTGACTACTACAGCTACTCTCCCTATTACAACAGTTTATGGTACCGGTCCAGGTACTATAACAATTACAATAATGTACGTTATCACGCCGATAACATTGTGATCCTTTCTTTTGATAAGGACGGAAAAATACAATGGAACAATGTGATCGCAAAGGAACAGTACGATGACGAATCTGATGACCTGATCTCTTACCAGGTAATGAACACTGGGGGGCAGCTTCATTTTCTATTTAATATGGAAGAAAGGAAAATGAACCTCTTGAACGATTACGCTGTGAACCCGAAGGGCGAAATCAGTCGCAACCCGACTTTAAAAAACCTGGATAAGGGATTTGAGTTTATGGCTAAATATGGTAAGCAGGTGACCGCTCATCAAATGATTATTCCGTGCATATACAGAAATAATATTTGTTTTGCTAAAATTGATTTTAACTAAACCAAACCAGGCTAGTCCATATCCGTGATTGGAATTTTCAGACAAAAAACTCCTGCCAATCTTCTAGTATTGCTGTTCTTCGGCTTGCTGATAAAATTGCCGATGTTTGTGCATCCCCACGTGCCGTCTATCCAGCCCAAGGATGGAGTTTTATTTCATAGCATTTTGAAATTCCTGGAACCTACCGGCAAGACTACGCCCATCATATATCCCATCCTGGCATTCACTCTCCTTTTCACACAAGCCATTACGCTCACAAGGCTACTGAACGACTACAGGATGATGAGCCGGTCCAACTACCTGCCGGCAATGGCCTACATGCTGATCACTTCATTTTTTCCGGAATGGAATTATTTTTCGGCCCCGCTGTTATTGAACACCTTGCTTATTTTTGTTTTAGGGTGGCTTTTCAAGATATACAATCATCCCAGGGCAAAGGGCATCATATTTAATATTGGACTGGCAATCGGTATTTCAAGTTTCTTGTTTTTCCCTTCCGTGAGTTTTGTGATTTGGGTTTTTTTCGCGCTGATGATCATGAGACCGTTCCGCATGAATGAATGGCTACTTTGCCTGTTAGGTATTACCACACCATACTATTTTTATGCCGTGTATCTTTTTTTGAATAAACAATGGGCACCCGAGAAGATACTACCTTATCTCACCGTTAATATGCCTTCACTGCAACAGTCCATCTGGCTGGCGGCAAGTGCTCTTTTGCTGATGGTTCCTTTCTTAACAGGAGGCTATTTCGTCCAGGAGAACCTAAGGCGCATGTTAATACAAGTACGGAAGGCATGGAGCCTGGTGCTTTTGTATTTGCTGGTGGCCATATTTATCCCTTTTGTAAATGCCAGTAATACGTTTGAGAATTGGATAATGGCTGCGGTGCCATTTGCCGCTTTCCATAGCTGTAGCTATTTTTATCCTCCCCGGAAACTTTTTCCACTTATTCTTTTTTGGATCTCGGTGGCATTTGTCTTAGTGTATGAATACTACGGACCGGGCTGGAACTAGTTATCAACTTTTCAAATTGGCACATTCACTGACGCGTATCATCTTTATCTTTGCATATTCTACAAAACAAGGTTATGAAATTTGGCGTCGTTGTTTTTCCGGGGTCTAATTGCGATCGAGATACATACGATGCACTTACCTATGATCTTAACCAGGACGTGACTATGCTCTGGCACAAAGACAAAGATCTAAGTTCGTTTTCGATTGAGGACTGTATCATTTTACCGGGTGGCTTTTCCTATGGCGATTATCTGCGGTGCGGCGCCATTGCGAGATTTAGCCCAATTATGCAATCAGTGATCGAATTCGCGAACGCGGGTGGCAAAGTATTAGGTATTTGCAACGGGTTCCAGATATTGTGTGAATCACACTTGCTGCCCGGGGCGCTGTTGAGAAACGTAAACCAGCAGTTCGTGGGCAAGAATGTTTTTATTAAAAATGAAAGCGACCGCGTTTATAAAATTCCAATTGCTCACGGAGAGGGTCGATATTATGCAGACGAAAGAACCCTGGATGAACTCGAAGAAAACGGACAAGTGATTTTCAGGTATTGTGACGAAACCGGAAACTTGACAGGAGAAGCCAATCCCAATGGGTCATCACGAAACATCGCCGGCATCTGCAATGCAAACCGAAATGTTTTCGCAATGATGCCTCATCCGGAGAGGGCCTGTTCAATAGCACTGGGCAATACGGATGGGAGAGAAGTGCTTAAGAATCTTTTGATGGCCGAACAGTTGGTAAACCAAGGGTAGGGATTGGCCATTATCAAAAGGCAATATGCTATTGCAACCTCGAATTGATGATGACCGCGTTGGTGGCAAATGATACAATGACGACTACAAACCAATGACTAGCAACAATAACTGAATGACGGGAACTTTAACAGTAATATAGATTTTAAAAGAAGATTTTTGTATTGAAATTACTTTGCATGAAGACCCTATTTACTGCTGTTGCGTTGCTTTTTGTTGGCTATTGTGCTTATGGTCAGAACCCGTATGCTCAAAACCCCATAAGCTGGAATTTTACCAGTAAAAAAGTTTCCGATAAAACTTTTGAGGTACATCTAACCGCAAACATTCAACCCGGCTGGCATTTATACTCCCAGGATCAGCCTGATGACGCGATAGCCGCTCCAACCAGTGTGAAGATCAATAATAATCCGTTGCTCAAATTGGATGGTAAAGTAAAAGAGATCGGGAACATGGAAAAGTACAAAGACAAAATTCTTGGCATTTCGGCTCATCAATATTCCAACAAGGTTGATTTTATACAACTGATAAAAATGAAAACGAACGCTATGACAAATGTTTCGGGAAGTGTTGCTTTTCAAACGTGCGACGATAAAAAATGTCTGCCGGTAAAAACCGTCAATTTCAATATTGCCTTGAAATAAACATGATGAGGAAAATGGTTTAAAGACGAGCTTTACATGGGCTCGTTTTTTTTTAAAACAGGAGAAGGATGACTTATTTTATCCGCATAACTGCTTTTTGTCTATTTTTTTTGTGCATCCATACTTGCATTTATTCTCAACCTTCTGCCGACTTCAAATGGAACGTATCATCAAAAAAAATCGGCGATGGCAAGTTTGAAATCATTTTTTCTACAAATGGTGTTAAGGGTTGGCAATTGTACTCCTCCGCCCAAACAGTTCCAGATCTCAATACAACTGAGCTAACTTTCGCAGACTCGGCAATCGTTCGCCGGGATGGATTTATCGAAAAGGGAATGGTCAGGGAGATTTCGTCTCCGGTGTTCGAAAATGCCATGGTAAAAGTTTATGAAGGACCGGTTGAATGGAAAACCGTCATCACTATTCCGGGTATCGTCCCCGCTGAAGTGGAAGGCACTTTTCAATACAGTTACGGAAGAGACCACGAATTTTATCCGACGCCATACCAATTTCACGTCGCACTCCAGGGCGGAGTAGCGTCCACTGAAAGAATAAAGATTTCGAGCATTGATGTAAGCAACCCTGTAAATATTTGTGGTGACGATATCGACAAACACAAAAGTTTGTGGGGCATTTTTATTTTAGGGCTGTTGGGTGGATTTATCGCGTTACTAACACCCTGTGTTTTTCCAATGATCCCACTCACCGTTTCTTTTTTTACAAAGGAAGGTCAGAGTAAACGAAAGGGAATATTAGATGCTACCGCGTACGGCTTTTCAATCTTTCTTATCTATGTATTGTTAAGTCTGCCATTTCATTTGTTTCATGCATCTCCTGAAGTGTTGAATAATTTCTCCACCAATGTTTGGTTGAATCTGTTCTTCTTTGCCGTTTTTATAGTGTTTGCTGTTTCTTTTTTTGGATATTTCGAGATTACACTTCCATCAGGTTTAGCGAACAAGGCCAGTGCACGCTCCGGGCTTGGCACAGCAGGGATTTTTTTCATGGCGTTTACCCTGGCCATCGTTTCATTTTCATGTACTGGTCCTATACTTGGTTCGTTACTCGCAGGTACCGCTTCACAGGGATCGTGGCCATTGACCGCCGGGCTGGCTGGTTTTGGGTTTGCACTGGCGCTGCCGTTTACCGTGTTCGCCATCTTCCCGAATTGGCTACATTCACTGCCAAAGTCAGGTGGTTGGTTAAATTCAGTGAAAGTGGTCCTTGGGTTTTTGGAAGTGGCGATGGCGATAAAATTTCTTTCCAACGCTGACCTTGTGAAGCAATGGGGCTTGGTGAAACGAGAAATATTCATGGCATTGTGGATCATTATTGGAGTTGCTATTGTTTTGTACCTTTTTGGAAAAATTCGCTTCCCCCATGACGCCCCCGTTAAAAAATTTTCCAAGACAAGGATCGCATTTATTGCCGTATTCGCTCTTGCGACGATATATCTAATGCCGGGTGTGACAAACACAAGATATGCGAACCTGCACCTGATCAGCGGATTTCCGCCACCTCTTTGTTACAGCATCTTCACGAACCCGGTAAATTGTAAGAGAGGTTTCGAGCCACTCAGAGATTATGAAGAGGCGCTCAAAAAAGCAAG
>VBAU01000275.1:0-3714 GCA_005883855.1 Bacteroidota bacterium | reverse complement strand
TGTACGTGGATGAGAAAAGAAAACTACCCATTCAGCAACGTATGATATACAAGCCGACAGATGGCGACGAAAGGTCCATTGTAACAGTTGGTGATAAATGGGCAAACTTCCAGATTGAAAATTTTCATGCCGCCTCGCAGCCTCAATATGCCGTTATCAGTACAGATGAGAAAGCGCTAACAAAAACAAAAGGCTATACGCCGGATGCAGGTAAGTTTGCAGATTGGCTCAAATGCGGACTAGATGCTTTTAGAAAAAGATAACCGGTTGACAGGCCGTTAAGGACCCGGAGTAAGCTTCTGAATTGATAAACTAAAGTACAAGAGTCCCGACGATAAATGTCGGGATGCCGACCGTAAGCGTCGGCATGCGACGCAACCTGTGCTGAATAGCATTGGCAGCGCTGGGTACATAAAAAAAATCCCGAAACTCAGTATGTACTGAGTGTCCGGGATTTTTCAATTAGGCGTCATTCTGTATCAGCCTACCCAGGCAAGCGTGGGAAATTCTTTGTCGAACTAAGAGCGTCCCGATATAAGTGGGAGATACAGAATGACAATATTATCGCGGATTTATAGATTAAGTGGATTTCAGGGATTCGAAATAAGAACGCTTACAAATCCGTGCAATCGGTGACCTGATCGTTGTAATCCGGTAATGTGATCCGTGCAATCCGTGATCAAAGAGCAATTTGTTTTTGCGTCATCATCTTGCGCAGGTTGATAAGCCCATATCGCATACGGCCCAGCGCAGTGTTAATGCTGCAATTGGTCATTGATGCGATTTCTTTAAAGCTCATGTCTGCGTAATGTCTTAGAATGATCACTTCCCGTTGATCTTCCGGCAGCTGATCCAGCATGGCGCGAACCCGGTCGTGACTTTGGCGCTTCATCATTTTTGTTTCAGCGGTGTCATCCGAGAAGCTCAGCACCTCGAATATGTCTTTATCATCGCCATTTCTAATGGTCGGCGTACGCTTTACTTTCCGGAAGTAATCTACGCAGAGGTTATGGGCAATTCGCATAGCCCAGGGCAGGAATTTGCCCTCTTCTGTGTAGCGTCCGCTACGCATGGTATCTATGATACGGATGAATACGTCCTGGAAGATATCTTCAGCCAGGTATTTATCCTTAACTAAAAATAGGATGGAAGTGTAAAGCTTATCCTTGTGACGGAGCACAAGTGTTTCAAGAGCTTCCAGGTTTCCATCAACGAACATATTAATGAGTTCGTGATCAGTCTTTTTCATTAAAGCTTTCATAACTCCTACAGGGTTGTTTAGGTTTTGGATATTGGTTTACTTATAAACAGGTAGTTTCAAAAATGTACTAAATGTACTAAAGGATGTGTAGAAGTTGTACGATAGGCGAGTTTGAGTTTTTGGTTTGTCATAATTTGGATATTGTAGACTAAAAGTAAAATTATTTTTCAAGATTCCAAATATTTTATAGGGGGCACAATAAATTTCCCCGTCAAAGAACTGTTAACAATAACGCTCAAAATTTTGATTTCATAAGGGTTTACATTTGCAGACTGAACATGGAAAAGACAATAAAAGAGAAAAAACACCCTGAAAGGAGAACCGTAAATTCCACACGGAATATCCTAATCAAAGGGGCAAGAGTTCACAACCTGAAAAATATTACCGTCGAAATTCCCCGAAATAAACTGGTGGTGGTAACGGGCGTGTCGGGTTCCGGAAAATCATCGCTGACAATTGACACATTGTACGCCGAAGGACAGCGCAGATACGCCGAGAGTCTGAGTGCATATGCCCGTCAATTCTTGAACAGGATGAATAAGCCGGATGTGGATTATATTAAAGGACTTTGCCCGGCTATCGCCATTGAACAAAAAGTGATCACAAGAACGCCACGAAGTACCGTTGGCAGCATGACGGAGATCTACGATTACCTGAGGTTGCTTTATGCCCGGATTGGGAAAACCATATCTCCCATCTCCGGGAGGGAGGTGAAGAAAGATGATGTGACTGATGTGGTAAAGGCTATTATCGAATTGAACCGGGGCGCCCGAGTTTACGTATTAGCAACGCTTAAGCAACATAAGAACAGGGACATAAGAGAGGAACTGAATATATTGGTGCAGAAAGGGTTTTCGAGGGTGTATGTTCGTGAGTCGTCAGTCGCGAGTCGTGAGACTGGAGAAATTCTTCGGATTGAAGACCTCCTCGAACTGTCGGATAAGGAACTTAGAGAGAAACTCTCGACTCACGACTCACGTTTTACGACTCACATTCTTATCGACCGGCTTGTTGTAAAAGATTTTGATGAAGACGACAAACACCGGCTGGCCGATTCTATTGGTACCGCTTTTTACGAAGGGGAAGGAGATGTGTATTTGGAAATAATGCCTGAGCTCGGCGGTCAGACGTCCTTACTACAATTCAACAATCGCTTTGAGTTGGATGGAATGCAATTTGAAGAACCCGTCCCAAATCTTTTCAATTTCAATAATCCTTTTGGCGCATGCCCAACCTGCGAGGGTTTTTCACAGGTGTTGGGAATAGACAGCGACCTCGTGATCCCGGATAAACGTCTAAGTGTGTATGAAGGAGCTGTTGCACCCTGGAAAGGTGAGAAGCTCGGACGGTGGCGAGAACAGTTTGTAAAAGGCGCAAGGAAAATAGATTTTCCGGTGCACAAGCCGATTGCTGATCTGACCGACGCACAATATAAGTTGTTATGGGAGGGGGGTGGCAAAGTCTTGGGCATAAACGACTTTTTTAAAGAGGTAGAACAAAATCTTTATAAGGTCCAGTATCGTGTATTGCTTAGCCGCTACCGGGGCAGAACGCAATGCCCGGATTGCAAAGGTTATCGCCTTCGTAATGAAGCCTTGTATGTTAAGATCGATGGAAAACATGTTGGCGAGCTTAGTGAATTGCCCGTAAAATACTTCAAGCAGTGGTTTGATGAGCTGGCAGACAAACTATCCGAATTTGACCGGCAGGTAGCGAAGAGAATACTCATTGAGATCAATGGAAGAATAAACACTTTATTAAATGTGGGTCTCGGTTATTTAACGCTGAATCGCCTGGCCAACTCATTAAGTGGAGGCGAGAGCCAACGTATTCAGCTCACGAGGAGCCTGGGAAGCAACCTGACCAATTCACTGTACATTTTGGATGAACCATCGATCGGTTTGCACTCAAGAGATACCCAGAATTTGATTCGAGTTTTAAAAGAGTTGCGTGATCTCGGCAACACTGTAGTTGTTGTAGAACACGATGAGATGATGATGCGCGAAGCGGATCATATCATTGACATGGGCCCGTTGGCATCACATCTCGGTGGAGAAGTTATTGCCGAAGGCGTTTATGATGAAATTGTTTCAAATTCGCAAAGTCTCACCGGAAAATACTTAAGTGGGGAATTAAAAATTGAACCGCCGAAAACGGTTCGTAAATGGAATTGCAGCATTAAGGTGGAAGGTGCCCGCCAGCACAACTTAAAAAATATCACCGTCGAATTTCCTTTGCATGTTCTGTGCGTCGTAAGTGGTGTAAGTGGAAGCGGAAAAACAACACTTGTCAAACAAATCCTTTATCCAGCACTGCAAAAAATAAAGGGTGAGTTTGCCGATAAAGTTGGTTTTCATAAGGCGGTCACGGGCGATATTGAAAGCATTTCTCAGATTGAACTGGTGGAGCAAAACCCTATCGGCAAATCATCGAGGAGCAATCCCGTGACTTAT
>VBAU01000274.1:7156-7438 GCA_005883855.1 Bacteroidota bacterium | reverse complement strand
TTTATTACGGAGAAGAAGAAAGTCTTGATGGCATTTTCCAGGACCAGATCGATATTCTGAAAGAAAGAGGATTTTTAAAAACGGGAAACGTTGCTGTCAGTACCGGCAGCACCCCTGTCCATCTTCACCTGCCTACAAATGTTTTGAAGATTACGAAGGTGGAGTGATTCTAAGCAAAGCCCGAAGGGCTTTAATACCATAACCTCCGATGAAATCGGAGGTGAAAAACCTCGATATCTCAATCCCGAAAGGCCTGAACCTATATTTGATCCCGTCGGAGTT
>VBAU01000274.1:6492-6978 GCA_005883855.1 Bacteroidota bacterium | reverse complement strand
GCCTTTTCTCATACAAATAGGAATTAGAAATTGAGGTTGCGCAAAAACATATTCCCGCCACCAGGCCAACTTTTAATCCCGTCATCCAACCCCCGCTGCCGACACGAGCTGTAAACAAAGCGACGCCCACGCTGGTAATGACGATTAAAACAAATGAAGAAAGGAACATAGCTCCTACACCTTTTTTGGCGTTGGGATCATTCACATTCACGCCCGACGCCTTGATCCAGGCATCTCTGAATAAGAATGAATACCACAGGGCGCCTAAAAGAAAAAACGCGATAGCCGCTACGAGCACGGCGAGCCAATTGATGTTTGAGAAAGAATCTGTGTTCATGATAGTTGGTTTTTATCGGAGAAGTTTCTCCAAAGGTTTATAAAAAGGAAATCGACTTTCTTAACCAGCATAAAATCACTAGCACGACAGTTAAAGGTTTGAATCTTGGGGATGCAGGTTTTGTAGAAGAAAGGCCGCGGTAACTGGAC
>VBAU01000274.1:0-6458 GCA_005883855.1 Bacteroidota bacterium | reverse complement strand
CCGCCCTTTTTGAATTTGGCAAACCCGGGCATTGTTTTGAATTTGCTATTTGCTACCATTTTATTCCAATTATCGTCCCACATGGTAGTCGACACGACATTCTCACCATTGAGAAAGAAATCGAGCTTGCCATTTAACAATTTAATTTCAACCTGGTTCCACTCGTCATGAGGTTTGACCGTTTCTTTGGAGCAAGCAATTAAATCATAAAGGTCGCCTGCGCGATGCTTATGAATCTTTCCGTCAGGGTGGCCCTCATTGTCCAATACTTGCATTTCGGGTCCTGTTTCGTATGGAGCTTTATACTTTGTTGTGTCCTCATGAACACAAAACATAACGCCACTGTTGCCACCTCTTGATATTTTCCACTCCAGCTTGAGATCAAAGTTTTCGAACTGCTCATCGGTTACGATATCGCCACCGCCTTTTATTTTCTCACCTTCTTTTTCACTTGCATCCAGGTACAAGACTCCATCTGCCACTTTCCAGGCGGAGCCAACTGGTTCGCCGCCGTATTTGTGCCAGCCCTTGGTCGTTTTTCCATCGAATAAAGAGATCCACTCTTTTCCGGGCTCATTAGTTTTTGTTGAATCACTTTGCATTTCACTGGTCGTATTCTTATTGCTTTGAGAGTTACACGCGCCGACAATAACTGCCGCACAGGCAATCGCAACTATTTTTTCCATCTAACTATTTTTTGAGTAAAAGAATATACCTCACCATTGTTTCGGCATCTGCCTGGGACAGCGCCGGGTGCGGCGTCATGATTATTTGCCCCCCTATAGTATCAGGCATTCCCGCATATTTGTTGGCCACCTCACGATACGGTGGTCCTGTAAGTTTCTCATCAATTTGGTGACAAGTAAAACAATCACTCTTAGATATTAGTTCTAAGCCTTTCTGATAATCGGGATTCTTGGTAACGTCTGCCGTTTTGGGCGCTTCCGTCTTGGACTTTGATTCGCTGCCTCCACAGGCTGCCAACGCGACGAGTATAAACAGAAAAAGGAGTTGTTTCATGAAATGTAGTTTGAGTGTAAAGTTATTTATCCAATCCTAAAACCGAACGGTTTAATTTCTCGTCACTTCCTGCACTCGCGAAATCATCGAATGCTCTTTCTGTCACCCTGATGATATGATCCCTGATATACACGGCTCCTTCCTTTGCGCCCTGCTCGGGGTGTTTGATGCAACATTCCCATTCCAACACCGCCCAACCTTTGTAGTCATATTGCGCAAGTTTGCTAAAGATAGATTTGAAATCTACCTGGCCGTCTCCCAGGGAGCGAAATCTCCCAGCGCGGTCGATCCAACTTTGATAGCCACCGTAAACACCTTGTTTACCGGTTGGATTGAATTCAGCATCTTTTACGTGAAACATTTTAATTCGCTCGTGATAGTTGTCGATATATTCCAGGTAGTCGAGACATTGCAAAACAAAATGCGAAGGGTCATATAACAAACAGGCGCGAGGATGATCGTCTACCTTTTCTAAGAACATTTCATAAGTAATGCCGTCATGCAGATCTTCGCCGGGATGGATCTCATAACAAACGTCCACTCCATGTTGATCAAATGTGTTTAGAATCGGCAACCAGCGATTGGCCAATTCCTTAAATCCTGTTTCGACCAATCCCGCTGGTCTCTGCGGCCAGGGATAAACGGTGGGCCAAAGTAATGCACCGCTGAAGGTAGCATGAGCATTCAGTCCTAAATTCTTTGAAGCAGCGGCAGCCCACTGAAGTTGTTGCACGGCCCATTGCGTTCGGGCTTTAGCATTGCCATGAACTGATGGTGGAGCGAATGCATCAAATAAACTGTTATAAGCAGGATGAACAGCCACAAGCTGCCCTTGCAGATGTGTAGAGAGCTCTGTTATTTCCAGCCCGCATTCTTTCACGATACCTTTCAGTTCATCGGCATAGGTTTTGCTTTCTGCAGCTTTTTGCAGATCAATACAACGTGCATCCCAGGTTGGAATCTGTATCCCCACGAAGCCCAAACTTTTTACCCACTTACAGATTGATTTCAGATCATTGAAGGGTGGTTGATCACCCATGAACTGGGCTAAGAAAATTGCTGGACCTTTTACAGTTGTCATAGTAATTTGTTTCACGCAAAGGCGCAACGACGCTACGCCGATTTTTGATTAAAGATTGTTGACAATTCGCTTGATTCCATTCTTAAGTAGTTCCTCATTGAAATTTATCAGTAAACCTAATTTAATATTTGTTAATCGAGGATGAGTGAGCAGTTGCTTTGCATGTACGGGAGCCAATGCTTCAATCGATTTTATCTCGACAATTAATTTCTCTTCAATTATTAAATCTGATCTGAAACCTAGTTCTAGTTTTACGTCTTTCCAGATCACAGGAATAGGTCGTTGCCGGTGAACACTTAAATGGTGTTCCTCAATAAGCTCGTAAGCCATGATAGCTTCGTAAACTGATTCAAAAAGCCCAGGGCCAAGCTCTTTGTGAATCTTGAAAGCCACATCCAGCGCAATCTTCGAAAGTTCATTCTCATTCATTGAGTTTTTCTTTGCGTTCTTTGCGCCTTTGCGTGAAACTATATCTTAAAGTCTGTCCACTTATTATCAGATTTTCCTGAAGCAATCACCGTCTCAATAAATGCCATCCCTCTTACTCCATCTTCGATGCCGGGAAAATCCAGCCACTCCGATTGTGGTTTCTGTCCGCTCATTTGCGCCTGCACGCACAATGCAAAATTTCGATAGTGATTGGCAAACGCCTCCAAATAGCCCTCGGGATGACCGGCCGGAGTACGTGTGTTGTGCTTCGCATAAGAGCTCAAGTAACCTGTTCCGGCGCGCCAGATCTCGGCTGGTTTGTCAAGCCATTTTACCAACAATGTGTTTGGATCCTCCTGCTGCCATTGCACGCCTCCTTTTTCTCCATAAACTCTTATTTTAACGTTGTTCTCTTCACCCGCAGCAATTTGTGTGGCAAATAAGACGCCGGTAGCACCATTATCAAATTTCAAAAACGCGGCACCGTCATCGTCCAGCTTTCTGCCTTCTACTACTATATTTATATTGGCGCAAATCTTTGTTGTCTTCAAGCCTGACACATATTCGGCTATATTAAACGCATGAGTGCCTATATCGCCCATGCCGCCGGCGGCTCCGCTTCGACTGGGATCCGTTCTCCATGCCGCTTGCTTTTGATCAGTCGCTTCCAAGGGTGTGCTCAACCAACCTTGCGGATATTCAACATATACCTTTCTTATTTTCCCAAACTTTCCGCTCAGTACCTGCTGCCTCGCTTCCTTCACCATGGGATAACCTGTGTAAGTGTGCGTGAGACAAAAATATTTCCCACTTCTTGCGGCGATTTCGTTCAATTGTTTTGCCTCCGCAAGATCAAAGGTCATCGGTTTATCAAGCACAACATGAAAACCATTTTCCAGCGCCATTTTCGATGGTTCGAAGTGCAGATGATTAGGCGTCACGATGCTCACAAAATCCATCTTGTCTGTTGGAGGTAGTTCCGCTTCCCTTCGGATCATTTCTTTGTATGATCCATAAATTCTTTGTTGAGCAAGATGTAAGAGCTCACCTTGTTGTTTAGATTTTTCGGCATCACTGCTAAATGCTCCGCAAACCAATTCGATTTCTCCGTCCATGTTTGCAGCGATGCGATGGACCGCACCAATGAATGCACCGGGACCTCCGCCGATCATTCCCATTTTTAATTTTCTGCTTGCCATAAGTGACCGTTTGTGTGAAATAATTTCAGTAATGTGGATCGAGAATGTATTTTTAAAAATAGTACATTTAGTTTTTCTAACCTCATTTCAAACCAACGATATGCAAGCCGTAAACCGCAACGAACTTTTCCTGGCCAGCCGGATCGCGCTTATTTTCACTGCAATGACCTTTGCCTTTCGGGCTGGTCTTGAAGGCGTTTGGGGCAAACAGTTCAATCTCACCCATGAACAACTTGGCTGGATCTTCAGTCCCGCATTTTACGGATTTACATTGGCCATGATATTTGGAGGTCCGCTGTGCGATGTTCTTGGTATGAAAAGATTGCTTGTGCTTGCTTTTATTGGACACATAGCAGGAGTAATCGTGTATCTCACAGCAAGCACCGCGACGATGCTTTTTGTAGGCACACTTTGCATTGGTATTGGCAACGGCATGGTGGAAGCAGCCTGCAATCCTCTCACAGTAACGTTGTATCCTGATAACAAAACAACGATGCTGAATCGTTTTCATGTTTGGTTCCCGGGGGGCATCGTGATCGGTGGCCTACTCTCATACTTTATAATTGACCAGTGGCAACTCGATTGGCGCATCTTGATAGGTTTGTTGTTCATCCCCGCGCTTATTTATGGCTTTTTGTTCTTTAAACTAAAATTTCCGGAAACGGAGAGAGTGACAAGGGGCGTAAGCACAACGAAAATGTTTGCGTCGTGTCTGCATCCGTTGTTTCTCATCATGCTCGCGTGTATGTTTTTAACAGCGGCTACGGAATTAGGAACAAACCAATGGCTGGGTGCTTTGTTGCAGGGCGCCGGCGTATCGGGCATTTTAGTTCTTGTATTCATAAATGGCTTAATGGCCATCGGCCGTTCATTTGCCGGTCCCTTTGTGCACCGCCTCAATCCAAATGGCATGCTGATACTGTCTGCGTTGCTTGCGGGTATCGGTTTGTTTTTGTTGAGCAAAGCAACAGGCTACGGAGCATTCGGTGCAGCATTCATTTTTGCGGCAGGAATTTGTTTTTTCTGGCCGACAATGCTCGGGTTTGTTTCAGAGTATTTACCTAACACAGGTGCTTTGGGTCTTTCGTTAATGGGAGGAGCGGGCATGTTCTCCACGTCGCTTGTAATTCCAATGATGGGAAGATGGTACGATAATTTTAAGGTCGCTGCAGTTCAATCAGGGTCTACCGGGGAGCAGGCGGATGCCATCGCGGGCTCAAACACGTTTCTAAAGGTTGCGATTATGCCGGTCATCCTTGTAGTGGTCTTTATCGTAATTTACATCGCAAGAAGGAAGCATTACCATCCCAGCCAGGCTGTGACTCCAGCCTAAGATTCACAAATCAAAACCTGATATTTTGAAAACAACGACACGAGTCCAGTTGTCCGCCATGATGTTCCTCCAATTTTTTATCTGGGGGGCATGGTACACAACAGTTGCAGTTTACATGAGCAAGCACGACATGGCGAACTTAACGCACTGGCCTTTTACAGTTAACCCAATTGCAGCCATCATCGCTCCATTTTTTGTTGGACTAATTGCTGATCGTTATTTCGCGACAGAGAGAGTTCTTGGTACATTACACATTTTGGGTGCTGTGTTCATGTTTTTAGCTCCTTCGGCAACAGGTAATCCTGTCGTCTTTATTCTGTTGTTACTGGCCTACAACATTTGCTACATGCCTACCATTAGTCTTGCCAATACTGTTTGCTTCCACATTATGACTGACCAGGAAAAGCAATTTCCGACGATACGCGTTTTCGGCACAGTCGGATGGATAGTTGCAGGGTTGATGATAAGTTTTGTACTCGGCTATTTTGTTGCATCCGGTGCAAAACCGGAAGAAACAGCAATGCCATTATACCTGGCCGCCGGCGCAAGTCTCGTATTAGGATTATACAGTTTTACATTGCCACACACGCCGCCGCCGGCGAAAGGAAAAAAGGTCTCTGCCAAGAGCATTATAGGTATCGATGATTTTAAACAGTTAGGCAGCCCTTCGTTTTATGTTTTTTTGCTTAGCTCATTTCTAATATGCATCCCGCTTGCGGCGTATTACAATTTCACGCAGGTTTTCTTAGAAAGTGCGAAATTTAAGAACATCGCTGCAACCCAAACTATCGGCCAGGTTTCGGAAACTTTCTTTATGATTTTAATGCCGTTGTTCTTCGTTAGACTTGGCATAAAATGGATGCTCGCGGCAGGTATGCTTGCCTGGTCACTCCGATATGCACTTTTTGCCTTAGGTGCTCCAGACCTTGTGACATGGATGATACTTACCGGTATTGCCCTGCATGGAATATGTTATGATTTTTTCTTTGTTGCCGGCCAAATCTATGTTGACAAAAAAGCAAGCGCACAGATCAGGGCGCAGGCGCAAGGACTTATAATTTTTGTTACCTATGGTGTCGGAATGCTTGTTGGGGCGCAAATTGCGGGAACGGTATATAATAGTTTCCTGGGCACCGAATCTGCTCTCACCCTGGTGAAATGGCAGAGCTTTTGGTGGATACCGGCTATTTTTGCTGTAGTGGTGCTAATAATATTTGTATTGCTTTTCAAAGACAAACAAAAAACTGTTAAGGTTCAAGAGGAGCCAGTAGCAATGGTGTAGGACTTCTGAATGTCGAACTTATTTTTTACTTATATTCACGCCTTATTTTCGAAACACCCCAAGCTCCTGTGGGCCTGATTTTTTAAACGGTTGCTGGAAATGAAAAGAACATCG
>VBAU01000273.1 GCA_005883855.1 Bacteroidota bacterium | reverse complement strand
TTCGGCCATAGATTAAATACCCTTTGGCACGTATGTCGAAACTCACCATTGTCATTCACGGCGGAGCTGGAACTATTCTCAGGGAACATATGACACCCGAGCTGGAAGCGGCTTACCTGGAAGGCTTGAAAGGAGGCGTAGATGCCGGTTACGCTGTATTGGAAAAAGGAGGTGCGGCGATCAATGCCGTCAAAGCGGCCATCGTCGTGATGGAAGATAATATTCTGTTTAATGCTGGCAAAGGATCGGTCTTCACGAAAAAAGGTGTGCAGGAAATGGATGCGGCCATTATGAATGGCGCAACGCTCGAGGCGGGCGCAGTGGCTGGTGTTCGCAATGTTCGCAATCCTATCATGCTGGCGACAGAGGTGATGTTGTATAGCAACCATGTTTTTTTGAGTGGTAAGGGAGCCAATGATTTTGCGATCAAACAAGGAGTAAAGCTTGAGCCTGATGAATATTTCTTCTCACAATTTCGGTACGATCAATGGAAATCTATTCGTGACTCCGATGCTTATGCTCTCGATCACACGCACCAGAGATTGGAAGAATTGATGCGCGATAAAAAGTTTGGTACAGTGGGCGCAGTTGCCTGCGATTATGAAGGCAACATTGCGGCCGCCACCAGCACGGGAGGTATGACGAATAAAAAATATGGTCGCATCGGCGACAGTCCCATCATCGGTATTGGTACTTATGCAAACAATAAGACTTGCGCCATCAGTTGTACAGGACACGGCGAGCCGTTCATTCGAGCTGTAGCAGCTTATGACGTAAGTTGTCTCATGGAATACAAGGGTTTCACTCTTTACGAGGCGATGAACACGGTTGTCAACAACAAGCTGGTAAAGCTTGACGGAGAAGGAGGCATGATCGGTGTGGATGCGCAAGGAAATCACGCCATGATCTTAAACAGCGCCGGCATGTATCGGGCGTACAGGAGTAGCGATGGGGGTAATGAGGTAGCGATATACAAATGATATTTTGAGAGATGATAATTTGGTTACCGGCTTCCAGTAGGCAATTTGGCTTCTGTTGTGTCACTCACTTGTACGTTCCGAACTTCAATCAACGGGCACTTTTGCCCATAATCGTTATCTTTCAAACAAATCTGGTTTCTGTTGAAGAAATACGCCATCATAGTCGCAGCTGGCACAGGATCGAGAATGGGCGGCGATCTTCCCAAACAATTCATGTTGCTAAAACATAAGCCTGTCTTGTACTATTCGCTCAAAAATTTTTTCGAGGCTTTTGACGATTTGGAAACCGTTCTTGTCTTGCCGGTCGCCTTTCTTGACGAAGGACAGGAAATTATCGACGCCTATTTTGACAAGCAACGAATTAAGATTACCACCGGTGGCGATACCCGTTTTCAATCGGTAAAAAATGGATTAACGTTGATTGAAGAGGAGTCGATCATCTTTGTGCATGACGCCGTCCGATGTCTTACATCAACAGATCTCATTCGTCGTTGTTATGAAGTAGCGATGGAGACTGGAAGCGCTATACCGGTAATTCCTGCCAGGGATAGTATACGGTTCATCAATGAGGACGGAAGTGAAACGATTGATCGAAGCAAGGTGGTAATGGTGCAAACACCACAAACTTTTCACAGCAAGATTTTGCTTCCCGCTTATGAGATAGATTACAAGGATAAATTTACCGACGAGGCAACTGTTGTTGAGGCCTATGGACTAAAGGTTTCATTGATGGAAGGAGATGAGACGAATATTAAAATCACAAGACCGTTGGACCTCGCAATTGCTGAGAATATTCTTGAGAAATGGTCAGTCAGTAATGAATGATGAATACTCACTTTAACCAACTCAGCCACCACGGCAATCTGTTCCAACGGATGAGAGGGTAAGTTTCTTTGACTGAGCCGAAGCCAGCGTAAAATAGTGCCAGGCTTTCGATATCTGATCCTTCGAAGTCGAGTATGAGGTTCTGGCCGGCATGGTCTCTGATAAATGCATCAATCAAGGTGTGAGACGCTCCTGTATTTCTGCCTTCGGGATGGTTCCCGACTAGGATATAATACGCCCTGTTGTGAGAGAAGAAAAAAACGCACGAAGAAAGCAACTTATTTTGATCGCTCGTTACACCATAAGTAATGGCTTTATCCTGGCTGGACAGAATTTGGTAAAGTTTCTTAAGGCGATCATAATCCTCGTCCGGAACCGAGGCTACTTTTTTCATCTGCTGCTTATTCAGGTCAATCACCTCGCCTAGTGCAATATCTTTCCGAACAACATTTCCCGATTGCAGTGATCTTTGAATATTCCGTTGATGATTTTCACGAAAGGCCCTGTAAAGGTCATCATAGCTTTTATTAAGCGATAAAACATAGTTCGCGGCTGGAATAAATCTGTTTGATTGGCCGTTGGATTTATTCCCTGAGTTAAGCGAAATTTCAATGAGTTTGAATTTTGAAGGAATGGACTGGACAAATTGATCAACCGTCGCAGCGAGTAAAGTTTGGCCGAAAACTCCAAGGCACGCCGTAAAAGCAGGTTGGTATAGATAATAAATGCCGAATTTCTTGTTCCATGTTAACGGCATTACAGCTTCGTAATCGTTAAGCACTAATGCATCCCAATGTTTTGTCATCTGGTCAAGATAAAAGGAATAAGCATAAATCAATCCATTGGTCGCGTTGCTTATGACTTCATCCCATTTCCTTTTTTCAATCTCATGATGACGGAGATATTGTATGTCGGACAAACGAGGCATCAGAAAGTTAGGCTCTTGTCAATTTTTCTGAGATTAAAGTTGGAAATGTCAATGCTGAACGAAATAGTTTTCCAAAAACGACCTTTTTGTTCAACGTACGATTGAACGTAATCTTTATAGGCTTTGCTGTAAATCAACGGTACATAGATATTAACCGTGTTCTTTAGAAGCGATAATTGTAATCCGGCATCAAATAAGAAATGATCGAGCCCGGAATTCTGCTTCCATGCGCCCGCATATGTTCCGATATCCACAAAAACCCTCAGGGGAATATCAATGGGCAATAAACTTAGCGGATTTATGCCCGTGGGAATTGAGGAAGTGAAATTGGTAGCAATTAGCCAGTCATCCGTCTTACCGATTTTCTCAGCGAGCAGATCGGTCTTTATTTTAAAACCGCCGTCCCGCATCATGATTTGTTGGCTCGCCAGGCCGTCAAACCTATTACGACCGATAAAGTAATCGCTGTACGTGTAATCTTCGTAGCCATTCGCTCCTGTCAGATTCAAATGGTATCGATCTGTTTCAAACTGTTTGGTAACGGTTTTTGATCCCGTATAAAAAAACTTACCGGCAAAAAAACGAACATTCACTCCGCCGCCTTTCGGATAGTTAAAGAAATAATTCCCTGTAAAGGCCGATCGGACGAAACCACTTTGCTGTTCTAACGTTATGTTAGCCGAAAACGGATACAGAGCCCTGTTATTTTCAATTGTTGCGCTCAGTTGGTTTAAAATTCTTTTGTCGGTCCTGGTGGAAACAATTTCATTAATTACTGTGTCCGGTGGACTGAAAATTGTGTCATAACGAATGTTGTCATAAGTTTTTTCGCTGAAAAAATAGGTCTTCCACTGAATGTATTTATGCACTGTGCTTCGCGGATCCTTTTCATTAAAAATAAAGCGTATTCCGGGAACGATCTTGTAAAATGAAAAAGTGATCCTTTCATTGTTGATTGTTGTGAGATCATTGTATGAAAACGTGGACCCATTCAGAAATAGATCAATATTTCTAAAGGTTTTATTAGGATAAAATGAGTAGTCGACTTTACCGATGCCTGTAAATTTTTTCGATCCGAATGCGTACATCGGCGCTGCGAAAAATTTGAACTTATTGAAGGGCACCTTAACGTTGGTAACAAAGATACCGGCCATGAATTTGTCGTAACTATTAGCGCCGATTGAAGGACCAATCGTAATAAAATTTTGATAGTTATTGTCGAGAAATTCAGAAATATATTTTGGTCTCAACAAAAAATCTACCTTGGTTCCGTGGCGTTCTTCACTAGGAAGAATTCCTTTCTTATACAGGTACGAAAATGTGGAATCGAGATTCTTGCCACTGCTCTCCTCAAGCGATCTTTTGAAATCTTCGGGCTGTGGATGCTTGAACTGCCATTGACCGTAGTAGTGTCTCATGGCATTGTTAAATGCCCCTGGTCCAAGCTGTGCTTCGAGCCAACGCATCCATTCTGAGGTTTTGAAGTAGGCGACAAGGCCATAATTTACGACGTTGAATTTTTCTGAGGTCGTCTCAATTGGCTGATCCAATTTTTCTTTCGCAAATGTCTCGTAAACGGCCTTTTCGTCTGACGGTATTTCTTTGTAATGCTCAGCTAAATACTGATGTTCGTAGAACCTATTTATACCCTCGTCCATCCACGGATGATCCCTTTCATTCGTGGCGAGCGCGCCATAAAACCAGTTATGACCTAATTCATGCGTGATGGTGATGTCAAGTTCTTTTTCGGATGATTCCGGTGAAATAAGTGTGATGGTCGGATATTCCATTCCTCCGCCGGGACCTTCAGGACCCTGCACAGCGCTTGCTATGCTATAAGGATAGTCGCTGATTTTGGAAGAGTAAAATTTGAGTGCTCGTTCGCAAAACTGAACACTATTTTTCCAAATCTTTTTTTGTTCGGGCGTGTAGTAAGCAAAAACGTCTATTGTTTTTCCTGATTCCAGCTGCAATAGGTCATGATTTACGATGAAACGTTTATCGGCGAACCAGGCAAAGTCATGAACATCGTGTTGTAGGTAGCGAAGGGTCTTTGTTTCAGGGGACGACGGAGGGAATTTTTGAACAATTGTCTTGGTGATGCCTCCCTTGGTCTTAATTTTTTGTTTTACCGGTTGCCAGGAAAAATTATTCCTGGTAAACAGCCATTGCTTTTCCTCTTCATTCTGTAATTCGCCCGTCGCCGCAACCACATAATTTTTGGGAAGAGTGATCCGCACGTCGAAGTTTCCAAATTCACTGTAAAACTCACCTTCTTCGAGATAGGGCATAGGGTGCCATCCATTTTTGTCAGCTGGTAACTTTCTCCATCATGACCACCGCGCGAAAAATTGTGCGGCAATTGTACGTGAAAAGGCGTAGCTAAAGTGACAGTTTGCGACGGCGGTAGTGGACTGGGAAGAATTACTTTGACAACATCGATGTATTGCGGATGATCTTCAATGATGCAAGTAATATTGTTCACTTTGAAGTCCAGGCGATTAATATAGCCTCTCTGTTCTTTGTTTGAAAAATAAAACGTCGTATTGCCATTGATCAGCATTTGATTGCTAAAAGCTGTTTTGTCGTTCTTATACGCATTGGGCCAGATATGAAACCAAATAAACTTTAAGGTATCAGGCGAATTGTTCGTGTACTCTATTTTCTCAAATGCATCCAGCGCGTTGTCCTTGTCGTGAAGCGTAACATCAATCAGGTAATTCACCTGTTGTTGCCAGTAATGTACTCGATCGCTATCGGGTTGGCAATGGGCAATAGTCAATAGGCAAGCGGACAGGATAACAAGGAGTGATTTTCTCAAAAGGTTGGTATTTCACATCAAAAATAGTGCATAACATCCATGATTTCATTCGTGGTATGTCCTGGTCTGGGCTATCCTTAGCTACTTCAACCTGCCTTTCTGCTTTAGTAACATGAAATACTGATCCAATGACTTGCCCATTGATTTTTCCATGACTTTCTGAAAATCCTCCGGGTACGGATGTTTGAATTTCCATTCGATAAAATATTCTTTGAACGCATTGTCCAACTTACTCCTTCCTTCCTTTACCTCTATCATGTACATCCAAACGGCTGCCTTCATATAAACAGACATTTCATATTCATCGTCACTGGGATAGTCCTGTGCGGAAAGGTCAATAGGACTTTCCATGGGCAGTCTGAGCAATGCCAAATAAACTGCTGCTTCAAATTGGTCCAGCGGCGCGTCCCTTACATTTTGGGGAATCGCATCACCAAACAAAATATTGTTTTTGTATTTCTCGTGTTCGTAACGAAATTCAAAAAATGTGTTGATCCCTTCATCCATCCATGCATGATCCCTTTCATCGGTACCAATGACACCGTAGAACCAATTATGCCCGACCTCGTGTGTGATGGTAACATCCAAATTCTCTTCGTCGGCATCCGGTTCCGTAATCAAAGTGATGGTTGGATACTCCATTCCTCCCGCAGTCAAATTTTTGGGACCTTCCACGGCCTGCACAACGTTGTAAGGATATTCGCCGATCCAGGAAGAGTAATGGCGCACCGCATCCTTAATATAAGCTACGCTGCTGTCCCAAAGTATAGCGCTGCCGCTGGTGGGATGATACCCGAACACATCAATTGTTCTTCCGGATGCGAGTTGCATGGTATCATACTCAATGATGAAATCCTTGTCAGCAAACCATGCAAAGTCATGAACATTTTCGGCATGGTAACTAACCGTCTTTGTCGGTTGGGTCGTGAGAGGCACATATCTTTTGTTCTTCGAGATTAAGTTTTGTGCTCCCAGTTCCTTGTAATGCTTCAATTCCCTTTCATCCTGCATCGTTCCAGTGGCGGCAGTTACGTAGCCAGAAGGTGCGGTGATGTGAACGTCAAATTTCCCGTACTCGCTGTAAAACTCTCCCATCTCGAGGTATGGCATAGGATGCCAACCCTTGCGGTCATACACTGCGGGTTTTGGATACCATTGGCAAATCATGTAAGACTGTCCAATGTGCCCCGATCGCGAGATGTAGGTAGGGAGATGATCAACGAAAGGTCTTTCCACCCGGCGCGAGGATTGAAGGCAATAAAAGTTTGACAATATCGATATTTTCGGGATCAGGTTCTGTTTTTGCTTTCACGCCATCAACTTCAAAATCAAGACTGTCAATCCAGCCTTTATCTTTTAGATCCTTCCATTTCTTTTTGCCGTCCTTCTCGCGAAAGATCTGTTTGGCGAAAGCAGTGTTTTCATTTTTGTAGGCATTAGGCCAAAGGTGAAACCAGATAAATTTCAGGCTGTCTGGAGAATTATTAGTGTACTCAATTTTTTCAAACGCAGCGAGAGTGTTGTCCTTGTCACGAAGGCTGACATCAATGTTATAGTTCACTTCTTGTTGCCAGTAGATCAATTGGCAATGGGCAATAGTCAATAGGCAAGCGGAAAGAATAACAAGAAAGGATTTTCGCAAAGGTTGGTATTTCATTCAAAAATAAAATGTAATCGCGACATTTCATAAGCTGACTTCAACCGAGATCTGCTCATGCCAATTGCTTATTGGCAATTGCGCAGGACTACTTTCCTTTTCCGAGAAAAATAATTCGTAACGTGTGAATCAAAATTTTAAAATCAACAGCAAGTGAAATGTTCTCGATATAAAGCAAATCAAACTTGCTGCGTTCGATCATTTCATTCACGTTTTGCGCATACCCGAATTGCACCATACCCCAACTGCTGAGGCCGGGTTTTACTTTCAGCAAATATTCGTAATAAGGAAATCGTTCCACAACCTGGTCGATATAAAATTTTCGTTCGGGGCGCGGGCCAACCAGGCTCATCTCACCCAACAAAATATTCAAAAGTTGTGGCAACTCATCCAATCTCCATCTCCGCATAATTTTTCCCCAGCGAGTGATCCGTGGATCATTATCCCGGGACAGCAACGGTCCATCCTTTTCTGCATCCATATACATGGAGCGGAATTTATACATAGTAAAGCCTTTCCCTTTATAACCCACTCTTTGCTGTTTGTACAAAATGGGTCCTTTTGACGAAAGTTTTACACGTAACGCAACGTACAAAAATAACGGCGATAAAATGATCAGTCCAAACGCGGCCACGATCACGTCAATGAGGCGCTTGATGTTCTGTTGCCATTCCGGCATCAAACCAGTCTTCAGATCAATCAGCAAAGCACCCATCACATTGCTGGTGCGCACCGAGCCGGAGAGGATATCAAGTGTGTCTGGGAGGATTTTCACTTCCACATTAATTTCGGAAAGACGGTTAATAATGTCTTCCACCATCAATTGTTCTGAGCGTCGCATGGCCAACACTACCTGGTGAATATTGTTGGTGCTGATAACAGATTCCAAAGCGTGCACGTTTCCGAGGTTA
>VBAU01000272.1:7302-14576 GCA_005883855.1 Bacteroidota bacterium | reverse complement strand
GTTGACGTTTGTCAAACTTTGCTGATCGTGCATTGTCGCTGTTCACAATTGGTGCCACATTGATCTGCGTCTTTTGCTTGACCACTTTCAAGTGTACGCCGGTGGGTTTTTGCCTGATGATCTTTCAACTTGTCTCAATTTCAGCAAAAGATCCCTGGTCAAAATCAAAAGCATTCAGCTCCGCAGAATTACCCGATGTACAAGAGTCCCGACGATGAATGTCGGGATGCCGTCCATAGCGTCGGCATGCGACCCCGCCCGACCGGACGGGCAGGCAACGAAAGTTTAATAGTGCGGCTGGCGCCCCACAAAAAATGAAGAGCGCTTTGCCAAAGCTGGCCTTTCTGTTTCGCAATATTTGGCGTAACGAAAATCTTATAAGCGGGGTTAACATTAAAAAGATAAGTCTGCCTCCATTATCTGCTTGACCGTTGATTCTTTCATTTTCCTAATTTTACTAACTCATCAGTTTTTATAAGAGAAAAATGGAGTTCATCGATTATTACAAAGTGTTGGGTGTAGATAAGAGTGCATCACAGGAAGATATTCGGAAAGCTTATCGCAAACTTGCGAGGAAACATCATCCTGATCTTAATCCCAATGATAAGGAGGCGCATAAAAAATTCCAGCAAATCAATGAGGCTAACGAAGTCTTAAGTGATCCTGAAAAAAGAAAGAAGTATGACGAGTACGGGAAGGACTGGCAGCATGCCGAACAATTTGAGCAAGCCAGGCAATCTCAACAACGCCCCCGTGGTTTTGAAAGCGGAACCTTCTCGGGGGATTTTGGAAACAGCGAATTTTCTGACTTCTTTACATCCATGTTTGGCGACATGGGCGGTGGAGGATTTCGCGGACGGCAAACAAAATTCCGAGGCGAGGATTATCATGCCGAATTGCAGTTAAATCTGAGTGATGTTTACAAAACTCACCAACAGGTGTTAACGGTAAACGGTAAAAATATTCGTATCACCATTCCTGCTGGCGTTGAGAACGGGCAGCAAATCAAAATCAAGGGCTATGGTGGCGAGGGTATTAACGGCGGACCGAATGGCGATCTTTATCTCACCTTCCATGTGATGAATAAAACGAACTTTAAGAGGAATGGTAATGACCTTTATGCGGATGTTGACCTGGACTTATACACCGCGGTACTCGGCGGAGACTTCACCGTTGATACGCTTGACGGAAAAGTGAAATTGACTGTAAAACCCGAAACACAAAATGGAACCAAAGTAAGATTGAAAGGGAAAGGTTTTCCGGTATACAAGAAGGAAGGAGAATTTGGCGACCTGATCATTACGTTCCAAATAACAATCCCAACAAACTTAACCGCCAGGCAAAAAGAACTATTTGAACAATTGGCAAAATCATCATCGTAAAAATATTCACATGGAAACAGACATGATAGCGCTGAATGATTTTTGTTCCGGTCATCAAATTGAAATCTCATTTATACAGTCATTGGAAGAGCATGGATTGGTACAAACCGTAATAGTTGATCAATCGCTCTGTGTGTATGCCCACGACCTACCCAAATTGGAACGAATTGTCAGGCTTTACCAGGAACTAAATATTAATGCTGAGGGCCTTGATGTGATCGATCATTTGCTGAAACGTATAGAAGCCCTGCAGCATGAAATCTGCGAGCTTAAGAACCGTCTTGACTTCTACATTGATCAGCACGAGCCGTAGCCGGATAACCTCATTTGATTTTTGAGCTCGAGCTAAGTAAATATCATTATCGGGTTTTTATTGGACGAAAATCTCTCCATAGTATTAAACAAATTATTCTAACTTGTTCTAAGTAAGTTCAACCCCATTCGAATTAAGGCTTCTGATTGGCGCTGCCTGTCAAAACTCCCTATCGCTGAATACTCTTAAAGTTCATTCAAGGAAGCTATAGCAAGCCAGGCATTCATTCTACGATCTGTTTAAAAAAAGTTTTACTTCTGAGGTCTCTGGTTGTATCACCTCTACCCTTTAGACTTTGGTATAGTAGCCATCTCTTTCTTTCATGAGATATCCCGTTGCGGAAATCAATTGAAACGACTTCCGGGGAAATAAATGACCACCGCCTATCGCGCGGCCACAAACCTTTCGCTTGATTATATACTAATCAAAAACGGAATCCGCCGAAAATCCGATCAAAGAGTAGGCAACTAAACTTTTATTGTATGGAAACAATTGTAAGAAAGCCCTCCGGTAAGAAAATCGCCGTCGTGCCTGAAAAAGTTTCGCGTGTGCAATCAACGTCGGTTGTACAGCAAGGAGACAGCAATTTGCTAGTCGCTGAAATTACCGAGGAAAAGGGAATGGGTTGGCTGCCCGATTATCCTGATTTCAGGGACTATAGCCCCAGCCATGTGGAGATAAAAACTTTGATCAAAGGAACAAAGCTCGCAGGTGGCGGGCTATCGTTACCTGTAGCGGTTGACCTAAGGCCGTGGTGTTCCCCGATTGAGAACCAGGGTGCATTGGGATCATGCACCGCGAACGCAGGCGCTGGAGTTATCGAATACTTCGAGAGAAAAGCGTATGGCAATCACATCGATGCTTCACGACTCTTCCTGTACAAAGCGACCCGCAATTATATGCAGGTCACAGGAGATAGCGGCGCTTACCTGAGAACTACAATGGGCGCCATGGTATTGTTCGGAGTCGCACCTGAGAAATATTGGCCGTACAACATTTTGAATTTTGATGTCGAACCGCCTGCTTTTTGCTACAGCTTTGCGAACAATTACAAAGCGATCAAATACTACAGGCTTGATCCTTCCGGAACGCCGAAGGCAGTAGTATTAAACAACGTAAAAGCCAACCTCGCTGCTCAATTCCCCAGCATGTTCGGATTCAGCGTTTACAAATCATTCTACCAGGCACAGATAACAGGAAAGGTTCCCATTCCCGCAATGTCCGGTGATCCGTGGATCGGTGGCCACGCAGTGGTGGCAGTTGGATATGACGACACCATCCGGATCAAAAATGCAATACCTGGTTCTGTGGAGACCGTTGGCGCATTACTGATTCGCAACTCATGGGGTTTGTGGGGACCTATGGGAGGTTACTTGTGGATGCCATATGACTACATCCTAAAAGGATTGGCAACAGATTTTTGGTCGCTCATTTCCGCTGATTATATCAATACCGGAAACTTCAATGTCTGATCAATGCTGAAGACATCCCACGCTGTCAACGGCGGTGGGATGTCTTTTTGTTTGATTGACTACACTCCATTTTTATTTATTCCACTTGGCTTGCAAGGATGATCCATAAATTTGCCGATTCAATAAAACGATAGGGCAAACTTGAAGTACTACAATCGGCGAGTCCAACAACTTAACAAGGAAGTTTTCGGCAAAGAATACCTGACGCGCCACATTATCCAGGGGAAAAAATTTATTGATGCAAATTACGCTGACAAAATTGACCTCGACAAGATGGCCAGGGAAGCGCATTTATCAAAGTTTCACTTCGTTCGATTATTCAAGGTCAACTATGGCCGTACTCCGCATCGATACCTGGTGGAAGTGAGGATGAAAAACGCGAAAGAACTTTTGAAAAGGGGATTGCCTGTTTCCTCTGTTTGTGTTTCCGTTGGATTTGATAGCATACCTTCATTTACTCGTCTATTCAAAAAAATCACCGGCACGACACCTGCCCGCTTTCAGCACGTCAACCAAAAAAGCAATTTTGGATAAGACATGTTGATGTTGATTTAAGAATTTTATGGAAACCAATAAAATCCTCTTACATGAGAATCAAAATAACAAGCGTGCCTGTTGACGACCAGGATAGGGCATTAAAATTTTACACTGAGGTTCTTGGCTTCGTAAAAAAAACCGAGGTACCATTGGGTGAACATAAGTGGCTAACCGTTGTTCCAAATGAAGAACGGGACGGCGTTGAATTGTTGCTCGAGCCAATGGGATTTCCACCTTCCAGGATTTACCAAAAACAACTTTTTGATGCGGGCATTCCCTGGACAATGTTCAATGTTGATGATGTCGATAAGGAATGCGAGAGATTAAAAAAATTGGGAGTTGTCTTTAGCATGGAGCCTACGCAGATGGGCACATCAAAACTTGCTGTGTTTAACGATACTTGCGGAAATAACATTCAGTTAGTGCAGGTACTTTGAGCGGCCCGACATGATTACACAAATCAGTTCGTTTCGCGCCTGTCTACCCTGCCCCAACAATTTTTCTGAGGATCGAGGACTCTGCGACCCTTCTCCATGTGAGAGGGGCGGGTGAAATCTTTGACCCGCGGCGTGCCAGCGGGATGAGGTTGCAAATCGACGCGAGAGATCAAAATGCATTTTTGTTATCGCCTGGAACTGTCACTTCCGGAACTTCATCAGTTCTATGCTCGACGGCGAATGTTTACATTATTTCGCCCACTTAAGGTTTGTTCATAAATAAATATTGAGCTCTGCGGTTGTGTGGAATAGTTGTTGTGCGATTTTGCCTTGTATTGTTTTTCTTAAAAACGAAGGAGGTAACTATGACCAACGTCGCATTACTGGTTCGGTTGGAGGCAAAAAAGGGTAAAGAAATGGAAGTAGAGAAATTTCTTCGAGATGGTTTGTCCATAGTCGAGAATGAACCTGCTACTACAACCTGGTACGCTCTCCGCTTCGGACCTTCCACATTTGGGATCTTTGACACATTCCCAGACAACAAAGGCCGCGAGGCACATCTTTCCGGTGAAGTAGCCAAAGCCTTAAAACAAAGATCGTCAGAACTGTTTTCTCAGCCTCCTGTCATTGAAAAAATTGATGTACTGGAAGCAAAACAGCCGGAGATGACGCATCATTAATCCTCGACGCATTTTTGTTGGATCCCAGCGTAATCGTTACAAAGACTACGCTGGGATTGTGTTGAAGATGCGATAATCTGATTGTGCGTAGTAGCTCAGTCAAGTTTACCACTTTCTATTAAGGGTATAACTAAAATCTTCATCACCCGCCAACAGTTTTCCCTGTGCATCGGAGAAAGCAAGGATGTAATTCATCCCATGTGTGCCGTAGAGATTCCCAATTTGCGGGTATTGTGGCTTCCGTCCATGATTTTATTTTATTGTCTATTGGAACCTCAACGCCGACAGTAATTACAAGTGTCACGATCATCAATAAGAATGATATGCTGTATAAATAGAAAGAAGGTCTGTTTTCACGACGACTCAACCACATTGCTATCAGCATCAGTAATAAAGTTGCCGGCATTATGATACTCATCGGCACGGCCACATTTGCAATAATGGTCTTGCCGATATGGATAAATTCCGCCGCGGAGAAATCATGAATAGATCTCGTTAATGTGAACCATGTACCCCAAAACACACCCATGACGAGTGCGGCCAATATCAACGCTGAAAATTCAACTACTTTCAATTTCATGGGGAGTGCAAAAGATTTGCAAACGACATCCAAGTTTTGTGCCCGAGTTATCCTTTCTGCTACTTTGTCCCGGAAGTTCAGTGGGTCCATCGCAGAAACGTCATTAATTACAAACCTTCAAACGTAAACAACTTAGTTTTGCCTTATGACAAAAGACTCAGATGAAATAAAAGTCTTCGTTACACGAGATATTCCTGGAGGTGGCATTGATCTGCTCAGAGACGCAGGGTTTGATGTATCGGTTTGGCCTGGGGACAGACCGATGGAGCCCGAAGAATTGATTAATGCAGGAAGAAATTCGAATGCCATGCTGACCCTGCTCACCGATTTAATTGACAAGAATTTTCTTGTTGAGTGCAGGCACCTGGATATGATAACATTGATATTAGCGAGGCGACGAAACTTGGAATTCCGGTTGGATATGCTCCCGGGGCAATGAGTGATGCTACTGCAGACGTTGCGTTTGGATTGATGATAGCGGTTTCCAGGAAAATGTTTTATATGCATAAGACGATTTCCAGAGGAGAATGGACTTTTTTTAAACCAAAAGCCAACCTGGGTATTGAACTCAAAAATAAAGTTCTCGGCATTGTTGGATTGGGCCGCATAGGGTTACAAATGGCCATTCGGTGCAAGGGTGCGTACAACATGGAAATAATTTATCACAATCGCAAAGTCAATACTGAAGCTGAAAAAATTGTGAATGCCCGCCTCGTTAGTTTTGACGAACTGTTAAACTCCAGCGATGTGTTATCCGTTCATTGCGCGTTGAATGAACAAACGAAGGGTATGTTCAACAGGACAATTTTTTCAAGAATGAAACCCACATCGATTTTCATCAACACCGCAAGGGGAGCCATTCACAATGAACAGGACTTAATCGATGCGTTAAATAGAGGAATTATTTGGGGCGCGGGGCTTGATGTCACAAACCCAGAACCCATGGCCGCCACTAACCCGCTGCTTTCTATGCCCAATGTAGCCATACTGCCACATATTGGCTCAGCTACTATCGAAGCGCGAAGTGAAATGTCGAGATTGGCGGCATTGAATATTGTCGAATTTTACCAACGCGGGAAAATACCAAACCTGGTGAATCCGGAAGCGTTATCAGTACATAAGTGATGGATTGGAGTTCGTCATTCTCAAACATTCATCGACTCAATCTATCAATCCTGACCGCGTCCTTCAATAACTTGACAACGGCCGCTTCATCGATTTCATTGACGTCATTGAATATTTTATAAAAGACTTTTTTGTTTGTGCCGTGAGTTAGGTAAACATCTTTATCGTTTAGCTTATTGCCCTGCCAAAAACCAAGCAAGACACCTTGTTTAATGCCGCCACGCGGAATTGTTGACGGCCAAATAATGCAGATACCCCGCTTTCCATAAAAATATGGGACATTAAATGCCAATTTTTCTTTGCATGTTGACGGCAGATTCTCCATTACTATTTGCCTGAGCACATCCACAATGATTCTTTCATTTTCGGGGAGACGCTCGAACAACTGAAGGAGTGAAACTATTTTTTCCGGAGGTGCTGTTTTCATTGCGCCATTATTCAGTAAGTCACTTACCGATCAAAAAAAAACAGGCGTACCGCCTGTTTATCGAAATTCTCTATTTGGTGTCTTACCTTTCCACGAGCTCATAATACACCTTATCCCCTTCAAATATTTTTTTATAGTACTGACCCGAAGCGGTAGCATACAACCTTTCTCCGTCGATCACCACGGGCCGGCAGTGAGCCGGTAAATCATCCGTCTTGTAGCCGACTTTTGTTGTGGATGATTCTCCAGCGCCGGAGTCCTGGTTAATTACGCCATCCGTACCGACAACTTTATAGGAGAACCTATTTTCCGAGTCAATCC
>VBAU01000272.1:0-7254 GCA_005883855.1 Bacteroidota bacterium | reverse complement strand
GCCGTCTATTTGTGTCGGTGCAGCACTTGGTGGGAGTTGGTAAACGACGGCGCCCATGGGCGGAGTGATAACCATGAAGCCTGTTCCGTACGGCCGGTAATAAATTCCGTTGTAATAGTAATAGGAGGATCGACCAATATCAAAGCTGAAGTAACCATTAGGCAAAGCGCCCATCTGCATTCCAAATTTTGGCGATGGCGCAGGTGGTGGCGCTGGCGCTGGAATAATGACTTTCGGTCCTGGTGGCAGAGGGATAATGACTTTCGGCCCTGGCGGCGGGATGATCACAGTATAAGGTTGATGAGCATGGCCGCGACAACCATGGTGCGCAGGATAAGTGGGATAAGTGGGATAAGCTGCATAGGGCGCAACTTTGACGGAAACCCGAGGCGACGGATAACCATAGATTACACGTGGATTAGCACGATAAAATTTTTGTCCAAAACTCGTCGAGGAAAAAATCAGGATAGCAAACAGTGCAAGACAAGTATAATTTTGTGTTTTCATATAAGCCAGTTTTAGAAGCATATTAAATTTAGGAAAATTTTCTTTTTGTCAAATGTTAATATTTTTCACCCGGGGAGCATTAGATTTCGTCGATTGAAATATGCTTTCTGTCGATTTCAGAACAGGAAACAAACAAATAGCTTTACAAAAAAGATGACCATGAAATTTATTTCATTAGAACCTTTCGTTCCGTCAGGAAGTAATTTTGAAGGCTCCAAACGATTATTCCAGGAACTCGGTTTTAACGTCAACTGGGATGCAGGAGACTATATCGGCTTTCAGCGGGACGAGTGCAAATTCATTCTTCAAAAATTTGATAACAGGGAGTTCGCCGAAAATTTGATGATCAGTGTTCACGTTAGCAATGCTGATGAATTCTGGAAAGAGGTGAATGAAAAACAATTGGCGGAGAAACTTGGAATTCGCATGGGCGACCCGACCGACCAGCCGTACGGTCGCGAAGTAAACATCATCGACCTCGCCGGAGTGTGCTGGCACTTCGTGCAGGATTGATTATAGCCATCCGGACCGTTTGAAGAAATAATAAAGAAGAATGCACGCTGCGATGGTAAGTACTATCACGGAATAGAATCCATACTCCCAATCAACCTCCGGCATGGATCTGAAATTCATACCATAGAAACCTGCTACCATTGTGGGCACAGCAATGATGGCCGCCCATCCGGCAAATTTTTTCGACACGTCATTTTGTGAGATTGAGATCAGCGAAAAATTTGCTTCCAATGCTGTGTTCAATAATTCTCTTGTATTCTCCACCATTTCGTTGATGCGTACTACATGATCGTACACGTCGCGAAAATATGGGCGTGTTTCTTCGGAAATGCATTTGATTTCAAACCTCACCAGGCGATTACAAACATCGACCAAAGGTGATACCGCACGTTTCACATCCAAGAGGTCTCTTTTTAACTGGTAGATTTGCTCAGTAGTCTCGCGGCTGGGTTTTTCTTTAAAGATCTTATCCTCGATTGCTTCCAGCTCCATTTCTAATTCATGTACCACGGGGAAGTACTGATCTACGATAAAGTCCATCACCGCATACAATGCAAAGCCCTGCCCTTTACTCAAAAGATGAGGTGAGTGTTCGCACATACTGCGGACATTCGCATACGACACGGATGATTTATGCCTTACTGTAACAATGTAATTGTCGCCAACAAAAAAGTGCGTTTCTCCGAAATCAATATGTTGTTGATTCATCTGTGCCGTTCTAAGGACAACAAAAAGTGAATCGCCGTATAGTTCAATTTTAGGCCGCTGGTGTGCACTGTGAGCGTCTTCAATCGCCAGGTCATGCAGGCCAAATTCCTGTTGAACCCTTTCAAGTGTTTCTTCGGAAGGTTCATGCAAGGCGATCCAGACAAATTGGTTTTGCGCTTTTAGGACTTCGTGTACATTGTTCAACTCGACATCGGCCACGCGACGTCCCATTGAATACGCCGCACAAGTGATGATCTGTTTTGCGGGCATCTTTTCATTTGAAACAACTCCCATAAGTTGTAATTCTTGTATAAGTTACTAAAATGCTTTCATTGGGTCAAAGCATTTCTTAAGGCAATCACCTCATTCGGGTCAATGGAATTATTCAAATAACTCTCCTCGGAGTTTGCAAAAGCTGGATGAATAAATTCCATGTTGCCTTTTGCCTTACCTCGCAGAGACGAATGGAATTCGGAACAGCCGCTTATTTCAGCCAGCATTTTTATGTTTTCTTTTCGTACGCCGCTGCCCGGCATAATGATGATGCGGTGGTCAGCCTTTTTATTCAATTGGCCAATCAATTCGATTCCGTCAGGTGCGATCGCTTGTTGACCGGAGGTAAGAATTCTCTCGCAACCGATTTGTATTAATTGCTCCATCGCCTCAAATGGCTCACGGCAAAACGATCAAACGCGCGGTGGAATGTTGCTCCCATTGGGTAGGCAATGTCAACCAATGTTACGGTTCTTTTCGCATCGATCGTGCCGTCGGGGTTTAATAATCCAATGACAATTCCATCGCAGCCCAATTGTTTGCACAGTTTTACATCATGCAGCATAACCTCATACTCGTCACTATTGTATAAAAAATCTCCCCCTCTCGGTCGAATGATCGGGTAAAGCAAAACATCAAACGTTTCTCTACATTGATATATGGTGCCATAGGAGGGCGTAGTTCCTCCTTCGCTAAGATTGGCGCAAAGCTCTATCCTGTCAGCACCGCCTGCTACAGCAGCCCGGGTTGTTTCAAAATCAGAGGTGGCTATTTCGAGGAGGTACATGGTGAATGGTGAATGGTCAATGGTCAATGGTGAATGGTGAATGGTAAATCGTCAATCATGAGTGGTGAATAGTGAATATATAAGTGTTGTTCGATATTGACCATTCACAATTCACCATTCACGACTAAAACCAGCTCGGTGACTTAATTAATTTCTCTTCCGTGTTTGTGTGCACTGCGTAGTCAAACTCCTTATGAATAGCAAAAGCGCCGACCTGGCCCTTATTATTCAGCGCTATAAAAGCAACTTGTATTTCTTTTGCTTTTGCCTTTTTTATTTTTACAATCCTTTCGATTGCTTTTTTGCAAGCCTCCTGCGGGGACAAACCGTGTCGCATCAACTCCACCACAGTATGCGAGCCGCTGATGCGGATAATATCTTCTCCCTGGCCGGTGGCAACACAAGCCCCAACACTATTGTCCACGAATAGTCCTGCTCCAATGATAGGAGAATCTCCTACTCTTCCGCGCATCTTAAACCCCATGCCACTGGTTGTACAACTTCCGCTCAGATTCCCGTTGGCATCCATAGCAAGCATTCCTATTGTGTCATGATTGAACTCACCACTCTGCCCTGTTGGTGTTGACGGCCCGTGCGTTTTTTGCAGGTTTTCAATATTGATTACTGGTTTATATTCCGATGTCTTCAGCCATTGCTCATAATTTTTGTGAGCGTCCGGCGACAATTTTTGTTCCTCTATTGGAAAACCCTCCGCAATTGCAAATTGCTGGGCACCGCTACCGACGAGCATCACGTGCGGTGTTTTCTCCATTACCCTTCTTGCTACCGAAATCGGATGCATGATACGCTCAAGAAAAGCAACGCTCCCGCAATTAAACGATTCATCCATAATAGATGCGTCCAATGTAACAAAACCATCTCGATCTGGATTGGCTCCCAGCCCGACGCAACAGTTTAGAGATGTCTCTGTAACCTTAACGCCCTCTTCAACGGCATCCAACGCTCTTCCATTTGCAACCAGGATTTTCCAGGCAGCTTTGTTGGCCTCCAACCCTGTGTTCCATGTGGAGATAACTATGGGATTGCCTTTTGTAAACGGCTGTTCAACCTCTGTGAGTGGCGAAATGTTTTTCCTTAGCAACACTGCAATGCCGCCGAACAATGATGTCTGCAGAAATTTTCTTCTACCCGGCATGTAAACGGTTTTTTATGAAGAGATCACTTTAAAGTTTGATGAGCCACAATATAGTCATACAAATTCTGTTGGGCCAATTTCCTCACTTTATTTTGGAACCAGGCAGTGCCACCTAACAAGAATCCTTTTAGACCAAAGGCCTGCCTGCACCAATGCCTCAACTTAAATTGATCAGAATGCTCAATGATCTTTCCATTCTGAAAGCGCATGTGAGCTTTAACCTTGTTAACAATTCTGCGTTTTGTTTTTGTAAATGTATAGGTTGCCACCCATTCGCATGTCCCATACTCCTCGTCAGAATGAATGGTGCCGAATTGAATTGACAAATCAGTTGCCCTCTTACATAACATTTCCCACATAAGTGGCACCTCCTCATCCACCAGGTCCTCAAAAACAGGGTCAAAAAAAATCACTTTATCGCTATAGCACCTCCGCATGGTTTGGTGGTCCCGCTTTTGAAACGCAGCGTAAAACGTTGTGATCACCTGCTCATTTATATTCATAAATGTGCAAAGCTAAGGATAGCTTTTAGTAAAGAACAAACATGTTCCTGCCAAATATGGCGCCCTCTGCAACTCTTTCCGACTTTTGCTGTTATAGTACTGACAAACTGCCCAATCGACGAGGGAGCATCATTTTTGATGTTTAAACATTCAATTAAATTGGAGCCAATAATATGAGAATAGAAATAATATCAGGAAGCCCCAGGCCCAACAGCGTCACACATAGGGTGTCGTTGCATCTGCAGAATCTGCTGCAGCGTAATACTGGGCATGAGGTAGGGATCATTAATCTTAAGGATTGGAATTTACCTGTCCTGCAATCTGTTTTTGTTTCCGTGGAGCATACTCCTGATGAATTCAAACCGCTCGCCAGGAGAATGTTTGCTGCAGACGCATTCATATTGGTGTCTCCTGAATACAATGGAAGCTATTCACCGGCTATGAAAAATCTATTGGATCATTTTCCAAAACAATACCATAAACCATTTGGCATTGTAACAGCTTCGCCCGGACCATTAGGCGGAATTCGCGCTTCACAGCAAATGCAATTATTGGTAAATGCATTGTTTGGTGTGGCTTCACCTTATTTGTTAATCGTTGGCAGTGTCGATAAAAAATTCGATGCCGATGGAAATCTACTCGAGCCAAGTTTTCAGAATAACATCCATAATTTTATTACCGAGTATTTGTGGCTTGCTGAAAGTTTGGTGAGGCGTAAGGTGGCGGCTTGATGGTGAATGGTGAATAGTCAATAGTCAATAGGCAATAGAGGCCTATGGAATTGGCAATGGGCAATAGGCAAACGTAGTGGAAATGAAAAAGTCAATGTCGGGATGAATAGAATTACCGAACGTACAAGTGAGTGACACAACAGGCGATGAACAGAATTACCAACGCTGGCAACAAAAAAAAAATTATGAAATCGATATTACACAAAGCAAACACAAGAGGTCACGCCAACCACGGTTGGTTGGATAGCTACCATTCATTTAGTTTTGCCGGTTATTATGACCCGCAAAGAATTCATTTCGGTGCATTACGCGTTTTGAATGATGATACCGTCGCGGGAGGCATGGGATTCGGCGCGCACCCACACGATAACATGGAAATTATTTCCATTGCTACTTCGGGTGATCTTGAGCACAAGGACAACATGGGCAATGTGCAGATAATAAAGCAGGGCGATGTGCAAGTGATGAGTGCGGGAACAGGAATTCAACATGCAGAAAAAAATAAGAACGCGGATCAACCTGTCAAATTTTTCCAGATCTGGGTTTTCCCGAAAGCGCAAAATGTAAAGCCCAGGTATGACCAGAAGACTTTTACTGAAACTGATAAACACAACAGGCTACTGACCGTTATTTCCCCATTGGGGACAGACGATGGCGGTGTTCAAATTCACCAGGATGCATGGTTCAGTCTTGGCAAACTTGATAAAGATTTTGCGACTACCTACGCGCTAAAAAATAAAGAGAATGGTGTGTACGCATTCGTCATTGACGGTGATGTAACCATTAACGGGCAGAAATTGAATCGCCGCGATGGATTGGGAATTACCGACACAGATAATTTGGAAATCAAAGCGGATAACAATGCTGAATTATTGTTGATGGAAGTACCTGTTAAATCTGATGGGAGTTTGTATGAATAAAAAAACAATTGAAGCAATTGTCGCCCCTCCTCCACCGCACATGGTGGGGGATGGATTCCGGGTGCACAATTTTTTTCCGAATAGCCGTTTGATCGACAAAAAACGCATGAGTCCATTCTTTGCGATGGATTATAACGCTAAAATCGAATTTTCTCCGCGCGAAACTCCACGTGGCGTGGGCGTTCATCCACATCGTGGCTTTGAGACGGTAACCATTGCCTACCATGGAAGAATCGCCCACCATGATAGTGCGGGGAATAGTGGTGTTATCGGCGAAGGTGACGTGCAATGGATGACGGCAGCTTCGGGACTATTGCACAAAGAGTATCATGAGCAGGAATTCAGCCGGAAGGGCGGATTGTTTCAAATGGTGCAACTGTGGGTCAACCTGCCTGCAAAATATAAAATGACTCCTCCAAAATACCAGGAGATCAGCCACGACAAGATGGGGAAATACAATTTGGCTGATGGCAAAGGCGTCGTGGAAATTATCGCCGGTGAATTTAAAGATGTAAAAGGCCCGGCCTTTACATTCACTCCTATGCATGTTTACAATGCAAGAATTAAAAAGGGTGCCAACCAGGAATTAAGTTTTCCTGCAAATTGTAACACAGGAATCTTGATGGTTGAAGGAAGCGCAAATATTAATGGCAGCGCCGTGCAGGGTGACCATTTTGTGCTTTTCAAAAACGACGGCGAGTCGATTCAAATCACCGCTGATGAAGATTCGGTGATGCTGGTTTTGTCCGGGGAACCGATCGATGAACCCATTGCTCAATACGGCCCGTTTTTAATGAACACGTGGCAGGAACTTGAACAGGCAATCGAGGACGTGAACGCTGGTAAATTTGGGATGCTGGAAGACTGACTAAAATCATACCTCAGGCAAATATTGGTCAAATAAAAGGCAACACGCCTGTTGTTGCTTTATGTAAAATCCTTTGAGTATGATAACAACGCTTCCTCCGTACAAGTTGCATATTGAATACCAGTTTTGGATTGCTGAGCTGAATTTCGACGTCGAGCTGATAAAGATTTTCGAATCACATCTTGCTTTCATTGCTTCGGGCAACACGGCCAAGAAACTCATGCCCGGAATTGAACAATTCCAAAATCAGTTCATACGCCAGCGGGAAGTAATCGATGAACTAAAACA
>VBAU01000271.1:22328-23620 GCA_005883855.1 Bacteroidota bacterium | reverse complement strand
CCATGGTTCATAAAGGAAATCAAATACGTTGCATAACGAATGCCAACGATGACACCCGGCCCGTGTTGGGTGTGTTGAAGTCGCGTGCCGATTCCAAGAGTTGTGTGATCCATGCCGTGTGCGATCGAACGTTTTGGTGAATAATGTTGTTTGAAAATTCCAGGAACCAATCCCGATATCAATCGGGACCAAGAACCAAATAAAACTCAAAACAAAAAATTCGAATTGTCACTTCTTAATAAATTCGTACGGATTGTATTCAACAAAATCAGCAACCTTAACCGTTACCGATTTTACTTGGCCATTTTCGATGTGAAACGGAAAAACCGCTTTGCTGAATTCTGGGTCGGTGAATGTTGCATAAAAACGGTTGCCTTCCAGCGATTCCAGTTTTGCATACATATCGGGATGGTGCGAAAATTTCATTTTCAATTCCCCATTTTCGAGAACAACACTCAAGTTGCCGTACACATCATTGAAATAATTACCCGTATATGATTGTAAAGGCAGCTCGGTTCTTAGATGGAGGGCTACAGAGTCTTTTAGCTTTTTATCTTTTTGCAGTTCAACATTTGCTTGCAATTTGTAAGAACCCAGGTAAACATTGCTGTAATTGCGATACGGTTTACCCAAGTAAGCATCCATGATCTCCCACTTCAATGCTTCGTAAAACGCGTTCTGATCAGTGTTGGTAAAAACAATAATCCCCAGCTTTTCCTCCGGGATCAGTGTAACACTGGTTACAAAACCATTTACTCCGCCCGTGTGCGCTACAATTTTGCGGCCGCAGTACTCCTGCAGAAACCAACCCAAACCATATAATGCAAAATGCCCTTCATTGAATAGCGCTCCACCATTTCCAAGAATCGAGTGTGGTAATCTTGTTTGAGCAATGGCTCGCAAGGGAACAACTTGTTGCCCATTGTATCTTCCGCTATCTAGTTGCATCATCAACCAATGGCTCATGTCCTTTACCGAAGAACTGATGCTGCCTGCAGGCGCCAGGTTGTCGATCAGGCAAAAAGGAATTTTCACGAGCTTTCCTTCTGCCTTGGTGTATGGAGAACATTTGTTCGAAGCTTTTGGCAAATCTTTACTCAACGCTAAAGTATTTTTCATTTCAAGAGGATCAAAAATTCTTGCTTTGATGAAATCTTCCCATTGGATGCCCGTTGCCTTTGGGATTAGTTGCCCTGCTGTCAGAAATGCGGCATTGGTGTAGCCCCAGGTTGTTCGGAAGGGATAAGTGGCCTTGATATGGCTCATCTTTTCGATTACTTCTTCTCTTGTGA
>VBAU01000271.1:20300-22319 GCA_005883855.1 Bacteroidota bacterium | reverse complement strand
CGAAAGCCAATGCGATGACAAAGAAGATCGCGAATAATGGCCTGCTCACCTGCCGCTTTGTTGTCCAGTTTAAACTCCGGGATCCACTTTGTTACATTGTCATCGAGCGACAGTTTCTTGTCGACATCTAACATGGCCAGTGCGGTTGCAGTAAACGCTTTGCTGTTACTCCCGATCATGAACAAAGTGTTTTCATCAACTTTTTCCTTCGAATCATAGTCCTTTACTCCGTAACCCTTCATTACGATAACTTTTCCATTTTTTATAATACACACCCCGATGCCAGGTATCTCCCAATCTGTCAAGGCACGTGTCACATACGTATCCAGGCTGTCCCTTACAAATGCTGGGAGCGAATCTGTTTGGGAAGAGAGTCGCTGTGTAGAGGCGATCAGGAGAATTAGAAATATTTTTCTCATAAACTATGCTCGGTTTGTTTTGAGCAGTTGTTCGGCCATCACAAAATGCAGGTGTTGCAATCAATTATTTATTGCCTGGTATACGAGCGCCTTGAATTTTTGATGTATGTCGCCGTGACTGTTTGGAAATAACTGGAGAAAGAACTGCGCAATAATTTTTTCCTTTGGATCAACCCAGTACGATGAGCTGAACATTCCGCCCCAGTCAAACGTGCCAGGCGAAACAGGGCTATCAGCTACGGTTTTCTCGGTCGCAATACCAAACCCTAAACCAAACTTGTTGTTTCCAAAATCAATATCACCGATCTGGTTTGTCGTCATCATTCGCACGCTTGAGCGACTCAAAATTCTTTTGCCATTGTATTCGCCACCGTTTAACATCGTCTGCATAAAAATGCTGTAGTCGTAAGCTGTAGAGGAAAGTCCACCACCACCGGAATAGTATGTTCCGTCCATGGCCGGATAATTGACGTAGAGGATACCATTCAGTTCATATGTTTCACCATCCTTTTTAATATGCTTTGTGGAATCTTCCGTGTACAGCGTCGCCAGCCGGTTTCTTTTTTCTTTCGGTAAATAAAAATAAGTGTCCTTCATTCCAAGGGGTTCAAAAATCCTTTTCTTGAAAAATTCGTCCAGGCTCATGCCGCTTACGACCTCTACCAGGTAGCCGAGAAGATCTGTGTTCAAGCCATATGTGAATTTTTCGCCCGGCTGATGCATCAATGGCAGTCCTCCCAGGATTTTCATTTTATCAGCCAGCACGATTTTGCCAACTCCAATGCCACCCACCACGCCGGCCTTGTAATAAATGGCATTTGATTCTTTTGATCCTATTTGCGCATAGGCAATTCCGGACGTATGTGTCAGCAGATCGTGAATGGTAATTTCTCTTTTTGCAGGCACGGCGGTATACGTGGTGTCGGCCGGATTGAACTTGTCCAGCACCTTTGGATTTTTAAATTCAGGAATGTATTTGCTTACCGGGTCGTTTAACAACAATTTTCCCTCTTCATACAACATCATCACTGCCACACTGGTAATGGCTTTCGTTTGAGATGCAATGCGGCAAATTGCATCTTTCTTCATGGGAATTTTTTTATCAATGTCGTCATATCCCAATCCTTTGTAGTAAACTATTTTTCCATTCCTGGCTACCAGAACCGTGGCGCCGGCGATCCATTTTTTATCTATGTATTCATTGATGAGGTTGTCGATTCTTGCAAGGCGTTCGGCAGACATCCCTACAGAAGCTGGCGACGCTTCAATCAGGACAGGCGCACTGCTATTTTTGACTGATGAAATAGCAAGGCCGTCCGAAGATTGTGCATAAAGATGCGAGCAATCAAACAACAGAATAGTGAAAAGTAGGATTACAGTAACGGCGCGGCCCCTAAAGCAAAGTCGGGGAAAAAATATTTTTATCATAGAAGTTTGATTAATTGAACAGAAAGTTAGGATATAATTGAATGAAAAAATTTCAGCGGATCAAAACGATTTTGGCTTCCTGGCTTCATTGGCCCTGAAATACTCGAAGCACTTTTTAATATAAGAGTTGAATTCGTAATCGGAGGAAATCACAGCAAATTCATAGCTCGGG
>VBAU01000271.1:19702-20164 GCA_005883855.1 Bacteroidota bacterium | reverse complement strand
CTTCTAAATTGAAACATCCGGATGATCTCGTCGAGGTCAAAGCCAATTCCGACTCCGGGGGCGCCGCCACCGGTGGCCTTTAAACCCGGCCTTTCATAATCGAAAATTTTTGCATAGTCTATCCGATTTTGTAGCGAGTCCAACCGATAGTCCCGTGGCCTAACAGTCACCCCTTTTAAAACAGTCACGTTGATACGAAGTGCAATGTCGAAGTTCAGCGGGTCAGTCATCTTTAATACAGGGTACTTAATGGTAGGTTTTCCTAAGTATGAAAACCAGATAGAATCTTTTTCGGCCACATCGATTTCATAATCGCCATTTGTGTCTGTGAATGTTCCCTTGCCACCTGTGGTCAAAACTGTTACCGCTTCCAAGGGGTAAAGCCGGGAGCTATCATAAACCGTTCCCCTTACCTTAAACTGGGCCCTAGCTGAGGGGGCCATTGATATAATAGCGAAGGAT
>VBAU01000271.1:15480-19613 GCA_005883855.1 Bacteroidota bacterium | reverse complement strand
AAAGTAAAGCTGTGAGCCGTTAGCTTTGAGCAACGAGCTCTTACCTCACGGCTCATGGCTCATGGCTCGAAGCTCGGCCACCAGGTTCTCAATAACCACCGGGTAATTAGCATGCTCCAGCAAGTGTATGCGATTGGCCAGCGACTCAGGAGTATCATTGTCCAGAACGGGACATTTTATTTGCAAAATGATATCACCATTATCATAGTGCTCATCTACATAGTGAATGGTAATGCCGCTCTCGCTTTCTTTTCCCGCGAGGACTGCTTCATGCACGTTGCTCCCGTACATTCCCTGCCCGCCAAATTTTGGCAGAAGCGCAGGATGAATGTTTACGATCCGTTTGGCGTATGCCTGGAGCAAAGGGCCAGGTATTTTCCAAAGAAATCCGGCAAGCACGATAAAATCAATTTTTCTCTCAAGCAACTCGTCGAGATAACCCTTGCCGGAAAAAAATTTTTCTTTTTCAATGATCAGCGATGGGATATTTTCTTTTTCGGCAATTTGTAAGGCACCAGCTTTTTTTTTATTGCAAACGATCAGCGCAACTCTTGCCTGGGAGGAATATCGAAAATGATCAATGATCTTTTGGGCGTTAGTGCCCGCGCCAGAAGCAAAGATGGCGATGTTCATGAGTCGTGGAGTCGTGAGAAGGTCATTCTGTCGTATATCTGCCATTTTCTTTACTCGTGCTTAAAAAGAGTTCGTAATATTTAGTTTTTAATCCGACTCAAATATCGTTGAAGAAAAATTCCCGGAAGCAAGCCCTTAGAGAAATCGCAGTTGCAAACATTTTGCAATTAGATTGACGAAGACGCGACACGCATTCTGCGATGAATTTGTTTTTTAATAATCGCTTGAAATGCACACGGCTAAAGGCTTAAAAAAATTTTAAAGCTGATGTTCGTTTATACTTCTACTGACTTATTTTTGCAGCCGACTGAAGAATTATCCACATTTCAGCTCAACCGAGGCTATGATCCCATGTAACCCAATCAACAGGAAGTTCGCTCTGATTGTTTTTCTCCTCTCGCTGATGTCTCTTCAAAAAATTTCTGCGCAAGACGGTAAAGCATTGTTTAATAATAATTGTGCAAGTTGTCATAGTCCATTTAAAGATATGACGGGTCCAAAACTTGGTGATGTGTTGGACAGAGATCCGTACAACGGAGACATGAGCAAAATTGTAAACTGGGTCCACAACGTAGATAAGTTATTGGCAAGCGATCCGTACTACAAGGGCCTTTTGACGAAGTATGGGGCAAGGATGACTCAACTTTCCAACTTAAGTGAGAAGGACATCGCCGCAATAATTGGTTACACAGAAAAAACTTACGCAGACGCTCAAAAGCCTCAACAACCGACAGGAGGCGCAGCCCCTGAAACTGCCAACAAAAACTGGGTCATCTTCGGAATCATCTCTCTCATCATGGCGATCATCGCCTTGATATTGATGCAAGTCAATAGCAACCTCAAGAAACTTTCTGATGACCGCGAGGGCATCCTTCGTCCAGAGCCAGTTCCATTTTATAAGAATAAAGTCTACATCGCGCTCGGCACTATGATATTATTTGTCCTGGTTGGTTTTTACATTACAAAAGGCGCCATTGGCCTGGGTCGCCAAAAAGCTTATGAACCCAAACAGCCAATCTATTTCTCGCACAAAGTGCATGCAGGAATAAACCAGATAAGCTGCCTGTATTGTCACGGCAATGCCTGGGAAAGCCGGCACGCAACAGTTCCGTCGGTGAACGTTTGCATGAACTGCCATAAGGCGATCCAGAGCTTTGAGAAAAGCGGGAAACTTTATGACGAAGCCGGCGAGGAGATCAATGGAACAATGGAAATTCAGAAGTTGTATAAATATGCGGGGTTTGATCCTGCCAATGCTGCAAAATGGAATCCGTCGATGGCCAAGCCGGTTGAATGGGTAAAGATTCACAACCTTCCCGATCACGTTTTTTTCAGCCATGCGCAGCATGTCCATGCTGGTAACGTCCAATGTCAGACCTGTCACGGTCCCGTGACAGAAATGGATGAGTTAAAGCAGTTCGCCGAATTAAGCATGGGCTGGTGTATAAACTGTCATCGCGAAACAAAAGTGAATTTTGATTATACTGATACTACTGGAAACAAATTTTACAGTGTTTACGAAAGATTGCATAACGATTTCCGCAATCATAAAATAGACAGTATAAGAGTAAAAGACATTGGCGGAATCGAATGCCAAAGATGTCACTATTAAAAACGACACCGTCCGTAAGGAAGCGTACACCTTATAATTCTGTTCAACAATAACACTAAATTCCCTTTTGGGAAATATAGGATATGGGAAAAAAAATTTGGCAAAAGTTCGGAGAGTTGACCAATGAGGAGGCCGCTAAAAGATTAGCGGAGGATGAATTCAAAGAACAATTACCATTTGAAGATATAGATGGTGGGGTTTTGGATGCTGCCACACCCCGTCGCGATTTCTTAAAATATCTCGGGTTCAGCACTGCGGCTGCAGCGGTTGCAGCCAGTTGTAAGATCCCTTCACGCCGCATTGTTCCCTTTGCCAATAAACCACCCGATGTTTTTCCGGGCGTTGCCAAATATTACGCCACCACTTATGTACAGGATGGCGACGCGTTGCCGGTTGTCGCAAAAGTGAGAGACGGGCGTCCAATAAAGATTGAGGGAAATGATCTTTGCTCATTCACGAAAGGTGGGACCTCACCCAGGGCGCAAGCTTCCGTTCTTGACCTTTATGACATGTATCGCCTGCCGCATCCAAAGAGAAAGGTTGCCGATAAATTTGAAGAGATCCCAACATTTGACCAGGTGGATAAAATGGTAGGTGATGCTTTGGCAGGTTTAAATGGAGCCCCGCTTGTTTTGCTTACAAGCACTATCACGTCGCCCACAACTAAACAAATCATTACTGAGTTTCTTTCAAAATATCCGGGGAGCAAGCACGTGCAATATGATGCTGTTTCATACAGCGGAATGTTGCAGGCGAATGAAGCTTCGTTCGGTAATCGGGCTATTCCATCTTATCATTTTGAAAATGCAAAAGTGATTGTGAGCCTGGGAGCCGACTTCCTTGGAACCTGGTTGAGCCCTGTTGAATTTGCCCGCGGCTATTCTGCCGGTCGCAAGATCGATGAAAAGAATCCGCAGATGAGCAAGCATTACCAATTCGAGAGTTTCTTAAGTATGACAGGAGCTTGTGCTGACGAACGCTTCACGCATCGGCCATCTGAGGCAGCCGCTGTAGCACTAGCATTGTATGCCGCGGTTGGCGGGAATGCAAGTGCTCCACAAATTGCGGACGCAAACCTTATGCAAGCGATCACGAAAGTCGGCAATGATCTGAAAAGTGCCAACGGAGCAGCGCTTGTGGTCAGCAGGAGCAACGACGTAAATGTGCAAATAATAGTGAACGCGATCAACAGCCAGATCGGTGCTTACGGAAAGACAATTGATTGGTCAACGACATTGAATTATCGCCAGGGTATTGATAAAGATATGGTCGACCTGGTTGCGGCAATGCAGAATGGACAAGTTGGTGCCGTGTTGATCTATGGAGCAAATCCCGCTTATGATTATTTTGATGCAGAACGTTTCAAAGCAGCTCTTAAGAGAGTAAGGCTCTCCGTCTCATTCACGGAAAAACTCGACGAAACGGCTGAGCTTTGTCAATACCTGCTTCCGAACCATCACTATTTGGAAAGCTGGGGCGATGCGGAGCCAAGATCAGGTTATACCAGTTTCATCCAGCCCACAATTTATCCTCTTTTCAAAACAAGATATTTTCAAACATCCTTATTAAAATGGAGCCTGCCTACCGGACAGGCAGACGGTAATGCAACTCCTGATTATGAGACTTACTTCAAAAATTACTGGACGGAAAAACTTGGTAACGCCAATGCGTTCGATGCCGCGCTACAAAATGGAGTTATTGAATCACCGATAACCACGGCATCCGGGGGAACATTCAACGCAGGGTCGGCAGCCGCTGCCGCGTCAGGAATCGCTACGGGGAAAAAGGGTGGAAAGGATGAGCTGGTGTTATATCAAAAAGTTTCGTTGGGTACAGGAAGACAAGCAGGTAATCCCTGGCTACAGGAACTGCCTGATCCCATTTCAAA
>VBAU01000271.1:9626-15306 GCA_005883855.1 Bacteroidota bacterium | reverse complement strand
GTAAAGCAGCGGAAGGCGTTGGACAAAATGCTTATCCATTTAGTACATTCAATGGCACCAACGTTGTTTATTTTACTCCCGACGTAACGGTTTCTAAAACTGGCGATTCACAAAAGATCGCGCAGATGCAAATTCAGAACTCGTACGTGGGTCGTAAGGAAGTTGTACGGGAAACAACATTGGCAACATTCAAAAAATATCCCAACCAGTACAAGGAATACCGCGAAGGCCTCGCTAAGGACTTCGCACCGACGTCGAATGATTTTCGCAAGGACGCGACTATTTATCCTGATTTTACGCAACCGGGTGGATTAAAGTGGGGCATGAGTATAGACATGAATAGTTGCATCGGTTGCAATGCATGTGTTGTGGCTTGTCATGCTGAAAACAATGTGCCAGTTGTGGGAAAGAGGGAAGTACTTCGCTATCATGACATGCACTGGTTGCGCATTGATAGGTATTTCGTCAGCAACGAAAAAAATCCTGATGAACTTGCCGCAGTCGTCTTCCAACCTATGCTGTGCCAGCATTGCGACAACGCGCCTTGCGAAGACGTTTGCCCTGTTTCTGCTACCAATCACAATATTGAAGACCGTTGCGTTGGAACCAGGTATTGTGCTAATAACTGCCCGTATAAAGTGCGTCGGTTCAATTGGGCTGATTACACTGGTGCCGATAGCTTCCCTAACAACCAGGATCAGTGGATAGTTGGTAAACTGGATGATGTAGTTAAAGAGCAAATGATGGATCCAGTTACGCGTATGGTGTTAAATCCCGATGTTACAGTTCGCAGTCGCGGTGTCATGGAAAAATGCAGCTTTTGTATTCAACGGGTCCAGGAAGGAAAACTTAATGCGAAAAAAGAGGACCGAGTCTTAAAAGACGGAGAAATAAAAACTGCTTGCATGCAGGCTTGTCCCACTGACGCAATTGTTTTTGGAAATGTTCACGACAAAGAAAGCCGGGTTACTAAAATGCGCGAGGAAAATGAGCTTCGTACTTTTTATGTGATTGAGCAGTTGCACACATTACCGAATATAAATTACCTGGCAAAAGTTAGGAACACTGATGAGATCATTGAACCGGAGAAGGAAGGATGATGTGTAGACAATAGATAAAGTTAAAAGTTAACAGATAAAAGTTGTAGACTCAGAGCTGGAAGCTCACGGCTCACAGAATAATAAAAAAAGCTCAAAGCTTAGAAAAATATGGCATTACTCCGATACGAATCACAAGTTAGAGGATCACTTATAGAAGGAGCCAAAGATTATCACCAGGTCACAGAGGATATTTGTCGACCAGTGGAAGCAAGGCCATCTCGTTTGTGGTGGATTGGTTTTTCAGTTTCTTTCCTGATGCTCTGCTTTGGCATTCTTTCAGTAACGATGGAGGTGATTTACGGAGTTGGCCAGTGGAATCTAAACAAAACTGTAGGTTGGGGCTGGGACATCACCAATTTTGTGTGGTGGATCGGTATCGGTCACGCAGGAACTTTGATCTCAGCGATCTTATTATTATTCCGGCAGGGATGGAGAACTGGTGTGAACCGCGCAGCAGAAGCCATGACGATTTTCGCTGTAATATGCGCCGGGCAATTTCCGATCTGGCATATGGGTCGTGTATGGATGGCTTTCTTCGTGTTGCCCTATCCCAATACTCGTGGTCCCGTGTGGCCGAATTTTAATTCAGCTTTGCTGTGGGATGTATTTGCGATTTCAACCTATTTTACCGTTTCGCTATTATTTTGGTATAGCGGGCTGTTGCCAGATCTCGCCTCCATTCGCGATCGCGCGAAATTGAAATGGAGGAAAATGTTCTATGGTGTCGCCGCTTTTGGATGGACGGGTTCAACCAAACACTGGCAGCGTTTTGAAACCTTGGCCTTGGTGTTGGCCGGGCTTAGTACACCACTTGTGTTGTCAGTTCATACGATTGTGTCATTCGACTTCGCGACGTCGGTAGTTCCGGGATGGCATACAACGATCTTCCCACCTTATTTTGTTGCAGGCGCCATCTTCTCAGGATTTGCCATGGTCCAAACCTTGCTGGTGGTTACAAGAAAGGTTTTGGCTCTCGAAGAGTATATCACTCTTGAACACATCGAATCAATGAATAAAATCATTGTGCTCACGGGTTCGATTGTAGGTATTGCCTACCTGACGGAATTGTTTGTTGCCTGGTACAGTGCCAATCCTTACGAAAGTTTTGCGTTTTTGAAAAACAGGGTTGACATTACAAGCCCCTATGGATGGGCCTATTACATCATGATGGGATGTAATGTACTATCGCCACAAATTTTCTGGGTAAGGAAGATGAGGAGGAACCTGGTGGTAACGTTTTTCATGAGTATCCTGGTTAATATAGGGATGTGGTTCGAACGTTTTGTAATCATTGTTACCTCCGTTTATCGTGAATACCTGCCGTCGGCATGGAGCACTTACTATCGACCGACGATTTGGGAAGTTGGTTTTTATTTGGGGACCGTTGGGCTGTTTTTTACTTGTTTTTTCCTGTTTGCAAAGTTCTTCCCCGTAATTGCGGCAGCGGAGATCAAACATCTGCTAAAGAAGAGTGGAGATAGCTATAAACATAACATGGGCGAATTAGAAACTGAACCGGTGGAGGCGTTTGTTGAAAGACATGGACATGATCATGGAGCGTGAGGGAGGCTATGAGCTCACAGCCATGAGCTGCGAGCTCGTACAAAAATTTGAAAGAAAGGATCTGAATAGCGGGGTCAAAGCTCGCCGCTCGCCGCTCAGAGCTCAAAGCTTAAAATATGGCAATAAAAAAATTTGTAGTTGGCAGTTTTGATGACGAGGCGGTTTTATTTCCTGCTGTAAGAAGTGTTCGCAGGTCAGGGTATAAGATGCACGATATTTATACGCCATTTCCGATTCATGGCCTTGATAAGGCAATGGGTTTGAAGGACACAAGTTTGGATACAGCGGGATTTATTTATGGAATTACCGGAACTGCCACAGCGCTTGGTTTTATCAGCTGGGTATTTACTTATGACTGGCCGCTGAATATCGGGGGGAAACCGCATTTCTCATTGCCCGCATGGATTCCAATCACCTTTGAGTTGACAGTGTTGTTTTCGGCGGTGGGGATGTTTCTCACATTTTGTTATTTGTGCCAGATGGCGCCGTTTGTGAAGAAAGATCACTTTAATCTTCGTTCTACGGATGATTTGTTTGTGATGGCATTAGAATGTACCGACAGAACAAATGAGGCGGAAGCTGTGGCTTGCCTGGAAAGAGTCGGAGCAAAAGATGTGAAGATTGACAGAAGAGAAACAAGGTGGTGGCTGGGCAGATACGACAAGGATACAAAAATGTTTGGGATGAAGGAAACGGAACCGGTGGCATAAGCAATTATTAATAAACCGCGATGAAGAATTTTTTTGTAATAGTATTCGTTTTTTACGCTGGCTTGGCAATCACTTCCTGCAGCGATGTACGCCGTAGCCCCGGGGCTGCATACATGCCCGATATGAGCTATAGCGTAGCTGTGGAAACCTATGCCAAATTAGATTCGACAAAATTTACCAAGAATTTGGGCGAATTGGGTGAAGGCAAGATTTATTACACCGCGTATCCGGTTGCCGGGACTATGGCGCGCGGCGATGAATTGCCTTTTCCATATGCAATGGATAAACCGGGGGATTCAGCAAATTATGTTGCATCCAAGCAGGTACAAAGCCCGATATCTGCTTTGACTCCTGTGGAGACAAAAGAAACAGAGAGATTGTATCTCGTGAATTGTGCTATCTGCCACGGCCCAAAATTGGACGGTAACGGCCCGTTGTACAAGGATGGTGCTGGACCTTTTGCCTCTGCTCCCAGGAATTTAGCTGGTGATCCCTTAATGATCAATATGCCAGAGGGCCAGATGTTTTATACCGTAACATACGGGAAGAATATGATGGGAAGTTATGCATCACAGATCACGTCGAAGCAGCGTTGGATGATCATTCATTATATAAAATCGCAACAGGCCGCAAAGGCGGCTGCGGCAAAGCCAGCAGCAACGGATAGCACAGCAGCAAGAGCTAAGACGGACAGCACGGTAAAGGGAAAATAAACAGGATCAGCGATATTTTCAAGGCAGAGAACAGAGCCTGGATCCACATCGGGTGGATGACAGATAAAAGTAAACGATATGACGACAATAAAGGAACAATTTGTAATACAAAAACGATACAGTACCTGGTCGATGGGCTTGATGGCAGTGGGTATTTTATGCCTGATCATTTTATTTATTACTCATGGCGCAAAGTCTGATCAACGTGAGCAAGCGCGATTCTGGGCAAGTCTATTGCAAAACAGCCTTTATTTCTTATTAGTGACGAATGCGGTCATGTTCTTTATGTGTGCTACAACCCTGTCGTGGGGCGGATGGCAAATCACTTTTCGCCGCGTGAGCGAAGCCATTTCAGTCGCCGTGCCTGTGATTGGCGTAATTTCCATTATTGTTATGCTTATCCTGGTATTTGGGAGTAATCATGTTATTTATGCGTGGGCCGATCCGAATAATGTAAAACAAAGTCATGACTTGCAATCCAAGTCGCCATTTTTAAATAAAGGATTCTTTACCGTGTGGACATTGTTGATCGTATCGCTTTGGTCTTTGATCGGTGCAAGAATACGCAAGCTCTCCCGCAGTACTGATGATAACCCTTTGACCCTGGATGAAGGGAAAAGATTCACCTGGACAAATACAGTGTGGGCGGCTATTTACCTGGTCGTATTTGCGCTTTCGGTGATGTCAACAATTCCCTGGCTTTGGCTGATGAGCATTAATGCACACTGGTATTCGACCATGTACAGCTGGTACACCTGGGCAAGCACCTTTGTGCCTGCATGCGCATTGATCGCTATTTTCATTATTTATCTGAAGAACCAGGGGTACCTCGAACTCACCAACGATGAGCATTTGCACGATCTTGGAAAATTCATGTTTGCTTTTTCCATATTCTGGACCTATCTCTGGTTTTCCCAGTACATGCTGATATGGTACAGTAATCAACCAGAAGAAACGACTTACTTTATCGACCGGCTTGGCACCAGCAGCAATCCGAGTCCTTATAAGGGAATTTTCTTTTTGAACCTGATTATTAATTTCGTTGCTCCTATTTTGATCCTGATGAAGAGAGGATCAAAACGCAACTGGACAACAATGACATTCATGTGTGTGCTGCTTATTTTTGGCCACTGGCTGGATTTCTATCAGATGGTGTTTCCTGGCGTGATGAAAGATCCCGTAACCTGCCAGACACGTGTCCCTTTTATGTTGCTTGATTTTGTAGTCGGACTCGGATTCATAGGCCTGATTATGTTCATCACAGCGCGATCACTTAGCAGGATGCCGATGATAATAAAACATCATCCCTTCCTTAAAGAAAGTATTATACATCATACGTAGTGCGTCTGGCCGCCTGGAGCGATCTGACGGATAAAACGACACAATAAATTATGCAAACTTTTTTCACTATACTGATCCTGGCATTTGGATTTTTGATCACGTTTCAGATCGCAAAGGCAAGTGAGTATGTTGGTGTGTTGCGCGGTGAGGACAAAGCAAGGAAACAAACTAATCGCATTAATGCTTTCTTATTGTTGACTTTCCTGATTGCCGGTTTGATAGGAGTTTACTATTGTAATGAAAGATTGAAAGG